>NZ_DCYC01000022.1:0-29161 GCF_002330965.1 Arsenicicoccus sp. UBA2120 | reverse complement strand
CACGGAAGCGTCAGAAGAGCCACAAAAGTGCGGATCGGGGCGTCCTCGGCGGGCGTTCGTGCGCTGGGAGCTCACAAAAGTGCGGCGCGGGGCTCCCTCGGCGGACGTTCGCGCGCTGGGAGCTCACAAAAGTGCGGTTCGGGACGGCCTCGGCGAGCGTTCGTGCGCTGGGGGCTCACGAACGCCGCGTCCGCGCCCGCCGGCACGTGGCAAAGGTGCGTCCGCCGCTCAGTCTGACTCGGCGACGCCACCTGGGCCCACGTGCGCGCTTGGCTCTGCCACAGATCGTCGGGTTCTAGGCCGAAGGTCCGACCCGAGCGGAGAGGAGCTCGACCACCCGACGCGCGACGGGCTTGAGCATCGCCGACCCGTGCACGAACGCCACGATCCGTCGCTCCGGCGTGGGGGACACCAGGGGTCGTGCCACGGCGCCCGGCGGCAGCGTCGTCGCCGCCAGTCGCGCCATGACGGCGATCCCGAGCCCGGCGGCCACGAACGCGACGGCGCCGTGGTGGTCTCCGGCATACGCCACGAACCGCGGGCGGATGCCGCACGAGCTGGCTGCCATCCGCACGACCCGGCCGCAGGTCGTGTCGCCGGGGTCGTTGTCGATCCAGGGCACGTCGCCCAGCTCCCCGAAGCGGATCTCGTCCTGCTGGGCGAGCGGGTGGTCGCGGGGGAGGACGACGACGTACGGCTCGGTGGTGAGGACCTGGCGCTCGTAGCCCGTCATCGAGGTGGGCGGCTCGTCGAGGAACTCGCTGCGGATGTCGATGTCCGCGGACACGACCTGCGTGGTCTCGACCTCGTTGAGCCGGAACGTGAACTGCACGTCGGGGAACTCTTGGAGCACCGCCGCCGCGACGCCGGGGAGCCACTCCTCGGCCGCGGACGCGAAGGACGAGACGGAGAGGGAGTCGGTGCGCCCCTCGCGCAGGTCCTCGATGACCCCGTCGAGGCGGGTCAGGCTGCCGATGAGATCGTCGCTGCGCGAGGCGAGCTCGAGGCCGACGGGGGTGGGGGCGATGCCGCGGCCGTTGCGCTCGACGAGGGTCAGCCGCGTCTCGCGCTGCAGGGTGGCGAGGTGCTGGCTGACGGCTGACGGGGTGTAGCCGAGGTGCTGCGCGGCGGCGTTGACCGACCCGCTCGCGACCACGGCGCGAAAGACCCTGAGGCGGTTGACGTCGACCATTCCACGAACATACAGCAACACTGCATGGTCGTGAAGAAACGTTCGCTTGTGCTAAGGGGTTGAGCGGCCGACCGTTGATGACATGAACACCATGACCAGCCGCTATCCCGACGACCGTGACCTCGCCCGCGTGCAGCAGGAGCTCGACGTCCTGCGGGTGCCCGTGGCGGCGGAGTACTCACGTCAGGCGCCGTCCGCACGTCTACCTGACATGAGGCCCACCGCTCCTGCCCGCGACGTGATCGACCGGTCCCGGGCCGGCCGCCCCTCCCACGGCACCCGCGCCTCCAGCAGCACGCGCCGGCCCTCCTGGGTGGCGCGACTGCTGCACCACGGCGTCGTCCCGCCTACGGGCTGCTGAGGTGACCGGCGGGCAGCTCGTCCACACGCAGGCCGGACGCGGAGAGGGCCGTGCACCCCGCGGGGGTGAGCTCGACCGAGCGACGGTGCGATCGACGCTCGAGCCAGCCGAGATCCAAGGCGTGCTGCGCGAATCCGTCCGCCGCCAGGCCCGCCACGTGCTCGCGCCGCTCGGTCCAGTCCAGGCACGGACGCACCAGCGGACGCCGGGCCGCCGCGGGGCACTGGAAGCCGACGCCGTCCAGCCAGGCGCGACCGACGGCCGTGAGCTCCCAGTCGTCCGAGACGATCTCGAGCCGCAGCCACTCGTCCGTGAGCCACACCCCGAGGCGGCCCGCGAGGTGCCGGTAGCAGGTGCGGCCGGCCTGCAGCTCGGCGTCCACGCGCTGCCCGCTCAGCGACGCGGTCGCGGGTCGCACGCGCGGGCTCAGCGCGGCGAGCGCCTCGACGGCGTCGGCCACCTGGGCGTCCCTCAGGCGCACGTAGCGGTGCCGCCCCTGCCGCAGCTCCGACACCAGTCCCGCCGCAACGAGCTGGTCGACGTGCGCCGAGGCCGTCGACCGGGCCACCCCGGCGTGGGACGCGAGCTCGCCTGCGGTCCAGGCTCGCCCGTCCAGCAGCGCCAACACCATCGAGGCCCGCGACTCGTCGGCCAGGGCCCGCGCGACGAGGGCGAGGTCGGGGTGGGCGGGCGTCGTCATACGGCCCATCGAAGCACCGCGACCGTGCGCCCGGCACCGAACCGTCGACCGACCACCCTGGACGCGAGAGCGTCCGTCACCGACCCGAGGGAGATGATCAGACCGTGACCGCACCGACCATCGAGACGACGCGCGACCAGGCCAACGAGCCCCGCGTCCTGCTCGCCGCCGCCGCGACCGTCGTCCTGTGGGCGTCGTCGTTCATCGTGATCCGATATGCCGGGCCGCACTACGACGCGGGGTCGATGGCTCTGCTGCGCATGCTCGTCGGCAGCGTCGTGCTCGGCCTCATCGCCGCCCGCTCGGGGATCCGTTGGCCCCCAAGGAGATCCGTGCCGCTGGTGATCGCGTGGGGTGTCGGGTGGTTCTGCCTCTATCTCCTCGCGCTCAACGTCGCCGAGCAGACCGTCGACGCGGGGACCGCCGCGATGATCGTCAACCTCGCGCCGCTGATGGTCGTGGTGTTCGCGGGACTCTTTCTCGGAGAAGGGTTTCCGCGCGGGCTGCTGATCGGCGCGCCCGTGTCCTTCCTCGGCGTGGTGCTGATCGGCCTGCAGTCCTCCGGCGGCCACCTCGCGATCACGGGACTGCTGCTGGCGCTCGCCGCGGCCGTCCTCTATGCCGGCGCCACGCTGGTGCAGAAGCACCTGATGCGCACCGTCGACTCCACGACCCTCACCTGGCTCGGGGCGACCGCCGGCGCCGTGGCGCTGCTGCCCTGGTCGGGACGACTGGCCCACGACCTCGTGACGGCACCCCTTGGCGCGACCCTGAGCATCGTCTACATGGGTGTGCTGCCAACGGCTTTCGCGTTCACGACCTGGGCCTACGTGCTGATGCGGACCTCCGCCGGGCGCACCTCGGCCACCACGTATGTCGTCCCGGCCGTCGCCATCGTGCTGTCCTGGCTGCTGCTGGGCGAGGCCCCGACGCCCGTGATGCTGCTCGGCGGCGCACTGTGCCTGCTCGGCGTCGCGATCACGCGGATGATGCGGCGCTGACGGGGTCGTCCTGTCGCCATACGTCCGCCAGGGCCAGGGCCCCGAGGCTGATGCCGTCCCGCAGCCGACCCTCGGCGATCAGTCCGCGGACCTCGTCGCGGGTGAACCACCGCGTCGCGTCGACCTCCGGTTCGTCCTCGTCCTGTCCCTCGCCCTGCCGGACGAACGCCGCCAGCACCACGGCAACCGACCCCGCGAACACCCCTGTGTCCGGATAGATCTCGCCGACCTCGGCCTCGAGCGAGGCCACCATGCCGGTCTCCTCGGCGAGCTCGCGCAGGGCGGCCTCGGCCGGGGAGGCGTCGTCGGGATCAACCATGCCGCGCGGGATCTCCCACAGCCGCACCCCTGGCGCGGGCCGCTGCTGGTCGACCAGGAGGACCCGCGGCTGGTCCCCGTCGCGGCGGACGCACACGCAGGCCGCACCGGTGAGACGGCGGTCCTCGTCTCCGAGCTGCAGGCGCAGGTTGGGCCGCGTCCAGCCGTCCGTCTCGCGGGTCGCGGCCTGGACCTGCCAGCCGCCGTGCCGCTCGTCCTCCCAGAGCGTGCTCCAGTCCAGCTGCTCGCTGGGCGGGGACGTGCGCTGCCAGTCGTCGCGGGTCACGGGGCCTCCTTGGTGCGCAGGTGGGTCAGGTGGGCAGCGTCTCACCTGGCCGAGCCCCTGCGGGGACTTGCGACCCTGGCGCCCGAGGCACGCGACTGCTAACGTCGACGCATGGCTAACGATCGTTCGCTACCCACGCGGGAGCGCCTGCTCGCGGCGGCCCTGGAGCGCTTCTCGCGCGACGGCTGGGGTGGGACGTCGATCCGCGACCTGGCCCGCGACGTCGGGATCCGCGAGAGCTCGGTCTACAAGCACTTCGGGTCCAAGCAGGAGCTCTTCGACGCCCTGCTCGAGCGCGCTGACGCCCGCCTGGCCACGGTCGCGAGCGGGCTGGGCGTCGTCGTCGACTCACCTCCGGCCGCCGTGCCCGCCTATGTCGGCATCACGGAGCAGCGGCTGGTCGAGGTCGCCGACGGCTTCTTCACGGCGGTGCTGCACGATGCTGAGCTCGCGGCTCTCCGCCGGTTGTTCGTCGTCAACCAGTACCGCGACCCCGAGATCGGCCGCCGCCTGCGGGACTACTGGATCGGCAGGCCGGTGGCCTTCCAGAGCGCGGTGTTCACCGAGCTGATCTCCACGGGCGAGCTCCGTCCCGGCCTCGACCCCGAGATGGTCGCGCTGTCGTTCTTCGGCCCTGTCCTCGCGCTGATCCAGCTGGCCGAGACCGGTGAGGCGGACGAGCAGCGCGCGCGGGCGATGCTCGCCGCGCACGTCCGGCACTTCCGGTCGACCCATCTGCGGGAGAGCTGATGCGCCGCTACGGGATCGTCGTCCGGTGGGTCTTCGCCACGGTCTTCCTCGGCGGCGGCGTCGCCCACCTGGTCCAGGGGCGTGCGGCACCCGAGGGGTATGCCGTCTACGGATCGACAGCCCTGTGGCGCCCCCTGGAGGACCTGTGGGAGGGCTTCGTCATGCCGCACATCGCCGGGCTGACGCTGGTGCTGGCGGCCTGGGAGGTGGGGGTGGGCGTGTGCCTCCTGCTGGGCGGACGCAGCACTCGGGTGGCTGTCGTCGCCATCCTCGGCTTCTTCGCCTTCCTCCTCGTTCTCGGCTACGGCTGGCCCGCGGCGAGCCCCGTCGAGGACATCCTCAAGAACAGGGCGTTCACCGTGGTCATGGCGGGGATGCTCCTGCCCGTCCTCGCGCAGGCCGATCCTCCAGGCGCGTTCACCAGGTGGGGAGGTCGCCGTCGCCGGGCGTCACCCGCAGGTCGCTCTCGTCGATGGGCGCGTCGTTGATCGACGCCTCGCGGCGCCGCATGTAGCCCAGCTCGTCGAACTCCCACAGCTCGTTGCCGTACGCCCGCCACCACTGCCCGTCGGCGTCGCGCCACTCGTACTGGAAGCGCACCGCGATCCGGTCGTCCGTGAACGCCCAGAGGTTCTTGCGGAGGCGGTAGTCGAGCTCCCGCTCCCACTTGCGGGTCAGGAATGCGATGACCTCCTCGCGGCCCTGCAGGTGCTCGTCGCGGTTCCGCCATACGGTGTCGACGGTGTAGGCGCCGGCGACCCGCTCGGGGTCACGCGTGTTCCACGCATCCTCTGCGGCCTGCACCTTGGGCAGGGCGGTCTCGCGGGTGAACGGCGGCACGGGCTGGCGGGGTTCCATGGGACCTCCACGGGGGGACGGGGTGTCCCGGCTCACGCTATCGCCCCGGGGCCCGTCATACGGCCCTGATATGGACCCTGTCCCGTCACCGGCGGCTGACGACGAGGTAACGCTCGTCGGCGATCTCCTTGCCCCAGTAGACGGCGTCGGGGAGGTGCCGGACGGTGGCCTCCGCCCGGACGGACCTGACGATCCGCACCGTCTCGTCAGCGGTGAGGCCGGCGCCCGTCGTCCAGCTCCCCTCGACCAGGACGACCGCTCCGCCGGGGCGCAGCAGAGCCACCCAGCGTGCAAGGGCTGCGACGGGATCCGGCAGTGCCCACAGGACGTGGCGGCACAGGACCACGTCATACGCACCGCGTGTCAGGGAAGGTGTCGCGGCGTCCCCCACGACGAAGGTCGCCTCCGGCACCTTGGTCCTCGCCCGCTCGATCATGGCGGGGGAGAAGTCCAGGCCGTCGACGTCGTACCCCTCGTCCACGAGGAGGAGTGACAGGGTGCCCGTGCCGCACCCGATGTCGGCGATCCGCGCTGGCGCCGGTGGCAGCACCGACAGCAGCAGGTCCCGCCAGGCCGCCCGCGTCGTCTCGTCGCGCAACCCGTGATCCGGCTCGTCGTCGAAGGTCTCGGCCTCCCCGTCCCACTGCTCGCTGGTCATGCCGACAACCTAGTGACCACGACCGACAACGCCCCGAACCCCCCGTTGCGTATCACCGGTGATACGCTCGTGGCATGGACAGCGTCACGGTGAGGGACCTGCGCAACCGCAGCGCCGACGTGCTGTCTCGCGTCGCGCGGGGCGAGAGCCTGACCGTGACGCGCGACGGCGAACCGGTCGCTACCGTCGCGCCTCTGCCACGCCGGCGTCTGACCGCGACGGAGCTGGTGCGGCGACGGCAAGCCCTTCCGCACGTCGACGCCCGGTCGCTGCAGGCCGACATCGACGCGCTCCTGGACCCCAGCCTGTGAGCGGAACCGACCCGCGCGGAGTCCTGGACACCTCCGCGGTCATCGACCTGGCTTCGCTGGACCCCGCGTCCCTGCCGGACGAGCCGGTCATCACCGCGATCACGCTCGCGGAGCTGTCGGTCGGACCGCTCGTCGCGCGCACCTCGGAGCAGCGGGCAGCGCGTCAGGCACACCTGCAGCAGGCCGAGGCGGACTTCGACCCACTGCCCTTCGATGCATCCGCGGCGAGAGCGTTCGGTCGGATCGCGGCGAGTCTGCGGTCTGCCGGGCGCAAGCCCTCGGCCAGGGCCTACGACGCCCTGATCGCCGCCACCGCGCTGGCCAGCGGCCTGCCCGTCTACACGGCCAACCCAGCCGACTTCGAGGCGATCGAGGGGCTCGACGTGCGCGTGGTGAAGCGGCACCTGGATTGATCGGCGCGTCGCGGCGTCGGTGCTTTCATGACCGTATGACGACCCGGCCGCTCGACGAGGTGACGGTCGGCATCCGCCGGCGCCTGGCCCTGCCGGGGGCGGTCCTGCTGCTCGCGGAGGCGGACGGGGTGGCCGCGGGGTTCGCTCTCGTGGCGCCGCAGGGGGACGCGCTCGAGCTGTTCTATCTCGCCGTTGATCCGGGGGCTTGGGGGAGGGGGATCGCGCCCGCGCTCCTGGGGGCGGTCGACGAGCAGGGCCGCACCGGCGGGTGGACCCGGCTCGAGCTCCTCGTCATCGATGCCAACGACCGCGCCAAGCGGGCCTACGAGCGCGCTGGCTGGCGGCCGACGGACGAGACCGTCCTCGACGCCGACTCGGGTCGCATCGAGTGGCGTTTCGTCCGGAGCATCACGCTGCGTCGATCCACCTACGCATAGGGTCAAACATGGACAAATAACTCCAAAGACCCTTCATTTTCGAGTCCCCTTTCGATATTCTGACCGTATGACGTACATCGACGTGCTCGACGCGAGGGGCTCCCTGATCGGAGCTCTCGACGCGCTGCGCACGATCGGTGGGGGGCTGCCGTCCGTCCAGGGTCAGGACCTGGCCGCTCTGGCCGTCGAGCTGTCGGAGCTGATGGTGGTCGCCCGCGGGGCGTTGGTCGCGACCACGGCCGAGGCAAAGACCCGTGGCGTGGTGCTGGAGTCCGGCTCGCGCACCCCGGCGCAGTGGCTCGTGGACGCCGGCGCCGCGGTCAAGCACAACGAGGCCGCCCTGATCGCCCGGGCCATCGACGCCACCACCCCCGCATCCCACGCCTCCTTGCGTGACGGGATGACGAGCGGCGAGGTCACCCCGGGGGACGCGATCACCGCCGCAGAGTGCATCGCCGAGCTGTTCGGAGCGACCGAGCCGGCCACGCACGACGCGATCGTCGAGGGTGCGGTGCAGCTCGCCCGGGGCTCGATGAGCCGCCGAGACCTGCGGGAGTTCCACGACGAGATGCTCGCCCGGTTCGGCACCCGCCCCAGCGAGGACCGGGAGCACGAGCGCCAGCAGTCCCGACGCGCGGTGACGGCATTCCGGCCCCTGGCGGACGGCATGTGGCGCCTGGAGGCGACGCTGCCACCCGCGGACAAGGCGATCGTCGACGCGGCACTCACGGCACTCGCCGCCCCCAGCCCCGACCCCGACACCGGGGCGCGAGACCTGCGCACGGCGGGCCAGCGTCGCGCGGACGCTCTGGTCGCTGCGTTCGCCAGGGTCGCAGGACTGGGCGAGACCGGCCCCCTCGGCGCCTCCACCCAGGTCGCCCTGATCCTGCCGATCGAGGCGCTGCACCGCGCGTGCGAGCACCAGGCCCGCGACAGCTTCGGTCGACCCCTGCCCGGCCAGGACTGCGACTGCGAACGCCCCGTCGCCGGTCGTGACGAGCTCGGCACCACCCTGCTGCCCCAGGACACCCGCCTGCTGGCGTGCGGCGCCGACCTGACCCGGGTCTACGTCGGCAAGGACGGGCAGCCCCTGGTGGTCGGGCGCACCGAGCGCACGGCCAAGCCTTGGCAACGCACGGCGCTGTGCGTCCGCGACCGCGGCTGCACCTTCCCGGGCTGCCAGTCCCCGCCCTCCTGGTCCCAGGCGCACCACATCACCCACTGGGCCGACGGCGGCGCGACCGACCTGGACAACCTCGCCCTGGTCTGCCACTACCACCACACGTTCATCCACCACCACGACATCACCGGCCGCGTCACCCCCGACGGGACGCGCGTGGAGTGGGACGTCACCCGCGTCGGCGCGAGCTGGCGCCCCAGGCCTCCCGAATCGTCCTCGTCAGGGCCCCTCCCGCACGAGGTCAGCCCACCGGACGTCGACCCTCCCGACCCCGGACGGCCTGACCCCGCCCCTCGCAACCCCGAACCGCCTGACCCCGGAGAGCCCGGCCCGAAGCATCACCTCACGGCCTGAGCGAGTCGCCGCGCTGTGCACCCGGTGGCGCTGTGCACCGGGTGGCGCTGTGCATCCGGTGGCACAGTGGTCCGCATGGACGACCTCTCGCGCTTCGTGCAGGCCCAGGATGCGAACGGCACCTACGACCAGGCCCTGGCCGAGCTGCGCCGCGGTCGCAAGACCAGTCACTGGATGTGGTTCGTGCTGCCCCAGGTTCGCGGGCTGGGTCACAGCGGCATGGCCGTCCGCTACGGCATCGCGGACCTCGACGAGGCCAGCGCCTACCTCGCGCATTCCGTCCTCGGGTCTCGACTGCACGAGTGCTGTGGGGCCCTCCTGGCCCTGCCTCAGGAGGCGACCGCCGACTCCGTGATGGGTGGCATCGACGCCATGAAGCTGCGCTCGTCCATGACCCTCTTCCATCGCGCAGACCCGCAGGACCCGGCCTTCTCCGCCGTGCTGGAGCGCTACTTCGGTGGCGCGACGGACGACGCCACGGATGCCCTGCTCACCTGACCTCCATCAGCGGCACCGCTGCTGGAGCCACGTCTGCGCTGCCTCATGGGCTGTGTCGACGGGAGCGACCTGGTCGGGAGCGATCGGGCCACCATAGGTCTTGCCGTGGCGGTCCGTGTCGAGCGCGGTGGTCAGCAGCATCTGCGTCCCGTCATACAGCCTGACGGTCTGGTTGGCCGACGAGTAGCCCGCCGTCGGCGCTCCGAAGGACCGTGCGCCCGGCGCACCCTTGAAGGCCAGCACGACGACCTCGCCCGAGCTGCCGTTGTCGGGGCCCTGCAGGACGGCGACGGGCTTGGTGGACTTCGGGCGCGACTCGGCGGACATGGCGTCCGCACCGCCCACGCGGATCGTGCCACCGGCGACGGTCACGTCGGTCGTGCCGCCCGTCCGCGTCACGAAGCCCGCGATCTTGCCGTCTGCCAGCAGCGGGGACAGCCCGGCCAGCATCGGGCGCATGTCGCCACCGTGGTTGTGGCGGGCGTCGACGATCCAGCCGCACGTCGTGGCGGCGTCGGCGCCGGCGATCCCGTGGGTGAGGGTCTTGGCGTAGCGCTGCTGGAAGCCTTGGTCCTCGGCGCTCACCTTGGGGACGGTGATCGTGGTCACCGGGCCGGTCCGCGTCACGGTCGGCAGCGGGCGGTCCTTGTCGACGGACGACAGCGACTCGCCCGCAGGGAAGATCTTCGAGTGCCTGCCGCCGGCGACGGCCACGGCCTCCCGCAGCGCGGGCAGCGTGTCGGCATGGCTCGACGCGTCCCGGGTGTCGCGCACGGCCTTGGCTCGCGCTGCCTCCCACGCCGGGCCCTGCGCGTAGTAGCCCTGGTCCATCTTCTGCAGGGCGTCGTCGGCGTACGCGGCCGGGGACGGCGGCACGAGGTAGAGCCCGTAGCGGGGGCCCAGCTGCCAGATCGCCAGCAGCACGAGCAGGGAGACAACGAGGAGGGACGCACCGAGGCGGATCAGGACTCGACGGCCTCGGCGGCCTCGGCGAGGGTGCGGGGTGGTGTGTGCCATGCCCCCAGACTCGCCAGAGGCCGAGGTCGGCGGCATCGGCCTCAGGTCGACACCTCGTCAGACCGTGGTAGGACGCCGGGCACGGGCAGACTGGGGGCATGAGCGTCGACCCGACCTATGACGTCGTCGTCCTCGGGGGCGGCCCCGTGGGCGAGAACATCGCCCAATACGCCACGGAGGACTCCGGTCTGACGGCCGTCCTGGTGGAGCGCGAGCTGGTGGGAGGCGAGTGCTCCTACTACGCGTGCATGCCCAGCAAGGCGTTGCTCCGACCCATCGAGGTGGCGTCCACCGCGGCCCACCTCGGTGGTGTGGCCCGTCCCCACCTCGACGTCACGGCGCTGCTGGCGCGGCGGGACGAGTGGGTGTCGCACTACGACGACTCGGGGCAGGTCGACTGGGCCGAGGGCGCGGGCATCGACGTGGTGCGCGGACATGGCCGCATCACCGGTCCCCGCACCGTGGAGGTCGCGCGGCAGGGTCAGGCGCCGCTGGTGCTGCACGCCCGCCACGCCGTCGTGATCGCCACCGGCAGCAGCCCCGTCGTGCCCGAGCCGTATGCCGCCGCCCAGCCGTGGGGTTCTCGGGACGCCACGGGCGTGGTGGAGGTGCCGGAACGGCTGGTAATCGTGGGTGGCGGTGTCGTCGCGTGCGAGGCCGCGACCTGGATGGCGGCCCTGGGCTCGCGCGTCACGATGCTGGTCCGCGGCGACCGGCTGCTCGGCGGTGCCGAGCCCTTCGCGTCCGACGCCGTGCTCGAGGCCCTGCGCGGGGCCGGCGTCGACGTGCGCCCGGGCGTCGAGGTGACGGAGTGCCGCCGTGACGACGCCGAGGACACGGGCCTCGGCCGCGTCCACGGCGGGACCGTTCGCCTCACGATCGTTGGTGGGGCAGAGGAGGTGGTGGCCGACGAGCTGATGCTCGCCACGGGACGACGCCCGCGCCTCGACGACGTCGGGCTCGAGACGGTGGGGCTGGACGCGGACGCCCTTCTCCGTCATACGAGCTCGTCCTCGGACGGCAGCCGGGGAGAGGTGCCGGACTGGCTCATGGCCGTGGGCGATGCCAGCGGGGAGGCGCCGCTCACGCACTGGGGCAAGTACCGCGCCCGCGTCCTCGGCCAGCGGCTGGCCGCCCGCGCCACCGGCGCAGAGCCCGAGCCCGAGCCGGAGGAGGTGCCCGTGCCGCAGGTGGTGTTCACCGATCCGCAGGTGGCATGGGTGGGCCTCACCGCGGCCCAGGCCCGGGAGCGCTACGGCGAGGCTGAGGTCGAGGTGGTCGAGGTCCCCTTCACTGGGGCAGCCGGCGCGGCCCTGCTCCGCGACGACGCCTCCGGCACAGCCTCCCTCGTCGTCGACCGCGGCTCACGGATGGTGGTGGGTGCGACCTTCGTGGGTCCGGACGCGGGAGAGCTGCTCCACGCGGCGACCATCGCCATCACCGGCCGGGTCCCCGTGTCGGTGCTGCGGCACGCCGTCCCCAGCTATCCCACCGCCAGTGAGCTCTGGCTGCGACTGCTCGAGGAGCTGCCGCGAGACCTGCGCCGCTGAGGGCCACCCCCACGGCACCGGACGCCGATCGACCGCAACCCTCGGTAGGCTCCTTGCCTGGTGCGCAGGCTGCTGGATCCGGTCGAGGTCCCCTTCGCCGCCGAGGTGTGGCACTGGCGCGGGCCCGCCCCGTTCCACGTCGTGTCCGTTCCGGCAGGGCTGGCCGACGTGCTCGGCGAGGTCGCACCCCTCGTCAGCTACGGCTGGGGGATGGACGCGCGCTGACGACCCCCGCTGGAGGTGCCTCGGCTGCCACACTGGTTGACGGATCAACCCCACTACCAGGAGCGCACCGTGAAGATCGGCATCATCATCGGATCCATCCGCGAGGGCCGCAAGGCCGAGGCCGTCGCCCGCTGGGTGCTCGAGGGCGCCCAGGCTCGCGGCGACGCGGACTACGAGCTGATCGACCTCAAGGCCTTCGACGTCCCTCTGCTCACCAGCGCCACCGTCCCCGGCGCGGCCAAGAAGCAGTACGACGACGAGCGGGTCACGCGCTGGAGCCAGGCGATCGACGCCTGCGACGGATTCGTCTTCGTCACCCCGGAGTACAACCACTCGGTGCCGGGCGCGTTCAAGAACGCTTTCGACAGCCTGGGTGGCGAGTGGATCGGTAAGGCGGTCGGTTTCGTGTCGTACGGCGCCGACGGCGGTGTGCGTGCGGTCGAGCACTGGCGCACCTCGGTCGCCAACTTCCAGATGGTCGGGGTGCGGGCTCAGGTCGCGCTCGGGCTGTTCACCGACTTCGGCGACGAGGGCCTGGGTCCGCTCGACCGCCGCCCCGCCGAGCTTGCCGGCATGCTCGACCAGCTCGTCCCCATGACTGGGAAGCTTCGCGGCTGAGCGAGGGGGCGCTTGCACCGAGTGCATTTGGTGCACTGGGTGCAAGGAGCGTAGGCTCGTCTCGTGAAGAACCGACGCGACCTCGCCAAGCGAGAGACTCGGGCGGCCCTGGTCGACGCAGCGATCGAGATCGCTCGGGCAGAAGGCCTGGGTGCCCTTACCGCCGACGCCGTCGCAGACCGCGCGGGCGTCTCCCGGCGCACCTTCTTCAACTACTTCCCGACGACGGACGCCGTCCTCGCGGTTCCGTCCCTCGACTTCCTCGCGCGGGCGATCTCGGACTTCGAGGCCCGGCCATGGGACGAGCCTGTGCCGGCCGCGGCCGCCGAGGCCCTGCTGCACGACGCCGACCCCGGGGAGCTGGCTCGCCTGGCCGACGTCGTCAACCTGTGCCGCGGCGACGAGGGTGCCCTCCGGGTCGAGCGCGACGTGTGGGGATCGGCGGAGGAGCGCATCGCCGAGGCCCTGGCCTCGCGCCTTCCCGACGGAGCAGAGCCTCTGCGTGTGCGCGTGCAGGCCTCGATGATCGCGGCGGCCGGCCGTGCGGCCGTGCAGGCGTGGGCCGACGAGATCGAGGGTGTCGATCCTCACCGCCTGCCCTCGGGCGCTGTCGATCGTTTGCGCGCCCTCCTCCTCCAGGCCATGGGCTACCTCGCCGACGGCTTCCACGACGGACGCTGACGCGCCCGCGACCGTCCTCCCGCTGACCCTCCTCACGATCGAAGGTTCCACACATGGCCACCCTGCTCTACCGCCTGGGCCTCCTCTCGGCCCGCAAGCCCTGGGCCGTGATCATCGCCTGGCTGCTGCTGCTCGGCGGTGTGTCCGGGGCGGCCGCGGCCTTCCGTACGCCCCTCAGCAGCACCATGACCGTCGAAGGGCTGGAGTTCCAGCAGACCCTCGACACCCTCAAGCGGGAGATCCCCGACGCGGCGGGCGGTATCGGGACGGTCGTCTTCCGCACCGAGGCGGGACGCTTCACCCCGGCCCAGCAGGCCGCCGTCGCCAAGGCCGTCACCGACTGGGAGGCGCTCCCGCAGGTGGCGGACGCCATCGACCCCTTCGCCACGCAGAAGCAGCTCGACGAGGCGCAGCGCAAGACGGCCGACGGCCAGAAGCAGCTCGACGCCAGCGAGAGCAAGCTGCGCGCCGGCGAGGCCGAGCTGGCCAAGGGCCAGGGTCAGGTCGACGGGGCCGCCAGGCTCGGGCTGCTCAAGGGCCAACAGCTGACGGACGCGCGGGCCAAGCTCGCGGCCAGCACCAAGCAGCTCGCCGACGGACGCGCCCAGCTCGAGCGCGGCAAGCGCGAGCTGGCCCTCGGTCAGCGCGAGGTCGCCCTGACCAAGGACACGAGGTTCGTCTCCGCGGACGGCACCGCCGCCATGACGCAGGTGCGCTTCAAGGACGAGATCCACAGCGTCTCCCCCGAGCAGCGGCAGCAGGTCACGGCCCTCGAGGGGCAGCTGGCCAAGACCGGCGTCAAGACCTATTTCGGCAAGGAGCTCGTCGAGGACGTCTCCAGCGTCATCGGCCCCGGCGAGATCATCGGCATCGTCATCGCCGCCATCGTCCTGATGGTCATGCTCGGCACCCTCGTCGCGGCGGGCCTGCCCCTGCTCATGGCCATCGGCGGCGTCGCGCTGGGCACCGGCGCCACGCTGGCGCTGAGCAAGGTCGTCGAGCTCAACTCCGTGACACCGGCCCTCGGCCTGATGATCGGTATCGCCGTCGGCATCGACTACGCCCTCTTCATCGTCAACCGGCACCGCGAGCAGCTCAAGACCGGCATGGGTCGGACCGAGTCGATCGCGCTCGCCGTCGGGACCGCCGGCAACGCCGTGACCTTCGCGGGGATGACGGTGTTCATCGCGCTGGCCGCGCTCGCCGTGACGGGTATCGGCTTCCTCGGCACCATGGGCTTCGCCGCGGCCGGGACCGTGGCGTGCGCCGTCCTCATCAACCTCACCCTGCTGCCGGCCCTGATGTCGCTCGCGGGCCACCGCATGCTGCCGCGGCGGACGTGGCGCAAGCACGGCTTCAACGCCCGCGGCGAGTCCCTGACGGACGAGCACCCGCGCGACGCCGAGCACGCCGACCGTGGGTGGGGGGCGATCGTCACGCGTCACCCCTGGCCCGCGATCGTGGCCGGTCTGGCTCTCGTGGCCTTCCTGGCTGCCCCGGCCGCCGGCTTGCGCCTCGGTCTCCCGGACGGGGGGTCGGAGCCTCAGTCGTCCACCGGCTACCAGGCCTACGCCACCATCGGCGAGAAGTTCGGCGAGGGCGCCAACGGACCCATCGTCGCCGTCGCCACGCTGCCCGCCGGGCTCGACGAGCTGGCCGCCAAGGACCGCCAGCTCGACGTCGCCGAGGCTCTCAAGCTCAACTCCGGCCTGGTCAGCGTGATGCCCGCCGGCCTCAGCAAGGACGGGCGCACCGCGGTCTACCAGGCCATCCCCAAGAAGGGCCCGGCCGACCAGGCGACGGTGGACGCCGTCCACCAGATCCGCGAGGACGCGCCCTTCATCAAGGAGGTCACCGGGGCCGACGTCAAGGTGACCGGGCAGACCGTCGCCAACATCGACATCTCCCAGAAGCTCGCCGACGCGCTGCCGCCCTACCTGCTGATCGTCGTCGGACTGTCGCTGGTGCTGCTGCTCATGGTGTTCCGCTCGGTGGTGGTCCCCCTCATCGCGACCGGAGGCTTCCTGCTCTCGCTGGCCGCGGCGTTCGGCGGCGTGGTCGCCGTCTACCAGGAGGGGACGCTCGGGTCGATCTTCGGGGTCACCAACCCCGGCGCCATCCTCAGCTTCCTGCCCATCCTGCTCATCGGGGTGCTGTTCGGCCTGGCGATGGACTACCAGATGTTCCTCGTCTCGGGGATGCGCGAGTCCCACGTCCACGGCGAGGACGCACGCCGGGCCGTGCGGACGGGCTTCAGCCACGCGGCCGCGGTCGTGACGGCGGCGGCGATCATCATGGTGTCGGTCTTCGCGGGCTTCGTGCACGCCGAGCTGACGATGATCCGCCCGATCGGCTTCGGCCTGGCCCTGGGCGTCCTCATCGACGCCTTCCTGATCCGGATGACGCTGACGCCCGCCGTCATGCACCTGCTCGGCGAGCGCGCGTGGTGGATGCCTCGCTGGCTCGACCGCATCGTGCCGGACGTCGACGTCGAGGGCGTCAAGCTCGTCGACAAGGTGCAGGGGCACCCTCACGCCTGATGCGGGGGCCGGTGCGCGAGCGGCCGGGGTCGGTTGAGACCATGGAGTCTCGACCGCCCCCGGCGCATCCACCCCTAGGAGCGTGAGCCCCCATGCGCACCCGAGCCCTCACCGTCGCCGCCCTCTCGCTGGCCCTCGCCCTCGCGGGATGCTCGAGCCAGACCGCCCGGAACGCCTCCTCCCAGAACGCCGCGACCGCGACCCCCAGCGCGGCTGCGTCGTCGTCAGCGTCGGGGTCGACCCAGGGATCCGGCGCGGCGGCCGGTGACGCCCAGGCCTTCCTGGCCCGCAACGGCCTCGCCGGCAAGGACGTCAAGGCGATCGTGTCCGAGCTGGACCGCAGCCAGGACGACAAGGCCAAGGGGCTCAAGGGCTCGGTCCGCCAGGGTGAGCTGCAGCTGACCGACGCCTCCGGCGCCACCGCCGCGCTGCCGATCCCCAGCGACTCCTTCTACCTCTCGATGGCGCCCTACGTCTCGCAGACGCACGAGTGCTTCTACCACCACCTCACCGGCTGCCAGGGCGAGCTCGCCGGCAAGGCCATGAAGGTCACCATCACCGACGCGGCCGGCAAGGCCCTCGTGGACGAGCAGGTCACGACCTACGCCAACGGGTTCGTGGGCTTCTGGCTGCCCCGCGACGTCACCGGCACCATCACGGTGGCGTATGACGGAAAGACGGTGAAGGCACCCTTCGCCACCGACGGCACGAGCCCCACCTGCGTCGCGACGCTCCAGCTCGCCTGAGGCCCCCACCAGCACCGCGCCGCGGTCGAGGCGCTGGAGCCATGTGAGCCGTCGGACCCTCGGGGCCACGTGAGTCGCGTGAGGCGCTCGCGGCGTGCGTCCGGTCGCCCGTCGTAGGTCCCGGTCAGCGGATCGTCGCCGAGCCAGGCCGTGACCCGGGTGCCGCGCTCGCCCCGTGGCGGCCCCAGCCCAGCTCCCGGGGCCGTCGCCCGGCGCGGGGACCACCACCCGCGCCCGTCGCAGGTCAAGGACGGGCAGCTCGGTCATGCCTCATCCTCTCAGGCGCGATGGGGGCAGGTACGGCCGCGCAGTAGCGTGGACCCCACGCACCCCGACCTCCCGGAGGCTCCCGATGATCCACCCCGTCAAGGCCGCCGCCCGTCTGATGCTGGGCTCCCTGTTCGTCATGGGAGGTCTCAACCAGCTCAAGGACCAGACCTACACCGGCGGGCTGCTTGACGCGGCCCGGCAGCGCTACGGGCTGCCCGACCTCGCCGCCCCGGCCGACCTCGTGCGGCTCAACGGCGCCGCCATGATCACCTGCGGTGCGTCCTTGGCCCTGGGCATCGCGCCGCGTGCCTCGGCGCTCGCACTCGCGGCCCTGCTGCAGCCCACCAACGTCGTGGGCCACGCGTTCTGGTCGATGGACGACCCGCGCAAGGCCTTCGTCGAGCGCAACCACTTCATGTCCAACGTCGCGATCACCGGCGGTCTGCTGGCCGTCGCCGCGGACTGACGACCGCTCGTCCCGGAGACGTCGAAGGGCCCCCGAGCAGCGTGCTCGGGGGCCCTTTCGCCGACGCTTGACGCCAGGGCTCGACCTCGGTCAGGCGAGGGCCGTCTCGGCGGGGAGGTCCGGCTCGCCGTGGCGGCGCCGGTCGCGTCGCGCGAGCGTGTCGACGACGTGCGCGATGGCCCCGTCTCCGGTGACGTTGGTGGCCGTGCCGAAGGAGTCGATCGCGATGTAGGTCGCGATCATCAGGCCGACCTGCCCCTCGTTGAACCCGAGCTGGCTCTGCAGCAGCGCCGTGGCCGTCATGATCGCGCCGCCGGGGACGCCGGGGGCGGCGACCATCATGATGCCCAGCAGCATGATGAAGCCGATGATGGTCCCGGTGTGGATGGGGAGGCCGTAGAGGAGCATCACAGCGAGCGAGAAGCAGGTGATCTTGAGCGTCGAGCCGGCCAGGTGGATGGTCGCGCACAGGGGGATGACGAACGATGCCACGGGCTCCGAGACGCCGGAGCGGATGGTCTGGCGCAGCGTCACGGGGATCGTCGCGGCGGAGGACGAGGTGCCGAGGGCGGTGGCGTAGGCCGGGAGCAGCTCTCGCAGCATCCGCAGCGGGTTGCGGTGGGCGATGGCGCCCGCGACGGAGTACTGGATGAGCAGGAGGACCACCGTCAGGGCGAAGACCATGAGGATCACGCCGAGGAAGGTCGTGATGACGTTGAAGGTCTCGCCCGCCGCGGTCATGTTGAGGAAGATGCCGAAGATGTAGAGCGGCAGCAGCGGGATGATGATCGCGGTGATGACCTTGTTGATGATCTCGCGGAACTCGACGAAGCCGCGGTGGATGACGTCGCCCTTGATCGTGGTGAGCGCGACACCGATCACGAAGGCCAGGAGCAGGGCGGTCATGACGCCGAAGGCCGGGGCCATCTCGACCTTGAAGTACGGCGCCAGCAGGGAGTCCTCGGGGTTGGTGACCGAGCCGACCTTCTTGTCCGCCAGCAGGCCGGGCAGCACCGCCATGCTCACCCCGAAGCCGAGGAGCCCGGCGAACAGGGTGGAGCCGTAGGCGATCGCGGTGGTGACGGCGAGCCACTTGCCGGCGCCCGCGCCGAGCTCGGAGATGGCCGGGGCGATGAGCCCGAGGATGATCAGCGGGATCACGAAGCCCAGGAAGTTGCCAAACAGCCCGTTGACGGTCACGAAGACCCGGGTCAGCCAGTCGGGGAAGAAGAGCCCGCAGACGATGCCGAGCACGATGGCGATGATGATCTTGGGTAGCAGGCCGATGCGGCGGCCGGGTGACGCGGTCATGCGCCGAGCCTAGGCCGGGTCGGTCGGCGTCTGCGCGCGGGGCGAGGGTCAGGGGCTGAGCAGCTGGTGGAGCGCGGATCGGGTGGCGTCCGGGTCCAGCTCGACCTGGCCCGTCATGAGGTGGAGGATCGTCCCGTCCATGAGCGCCGACACCGTCATCGCGACCCGGAAGGGCGCCGGGGTGCCCACCGCCTCCACGAGCTCGGCGAGGCCTGCGACCTGACGGCGACGGTGCTCGGAGAGGTGGACGCCCCCGTCGGAGGCGAGGGCGAGGCGGGCCCGCGTGTGGACGCCGCCGTCCTCGAGGGCGGCCACCCGGATGAACTCGACCAGGAAGGTCACGAGGTGGTCCACATCCTGGACATCGGATCCGGGGGCGATCTGGTAGTAGGCCTGGAGGTCCCGCGCCTCGATCTGCAGCAGGATCGCGTCCACCAGGGACTGCCGCGTCGGGAAGTAGTTAGCGGTGCTGCCCAACGGGATTCGCAGCGCCCGGTCGATGGAGCGGTGAGACAGCCCCCTGGTGCCGCCCTGGGCGAGGAGCTGGATGGCGGCCTCCAGTACGGAGGTACGACGATCGGGCATGGACCCATTATCGGCACAACGGGTGTTGTATCCTATCCCGAGAGCCGGGCTTCCCAGGAGGACGCCCGGTCGGGCGCGCGAGGGGGAGGCGCCCGGCCGGGTCCTTCACGGGGAGCCCGGTCGACTGCGTCCTGAGGGCCGGCGTGTGGATGCTGTCGGCTGGATCTCGGCGCCGGAGAACCGGTTACGGGCGGGGCGGGAGCCGCAACGAGGAGTCCGCGAAGCGATCCTCCAAGAACCTGCTCCTGGCGGCGAGCGTCTCCGCGTCACCGGCATAGATGGCCGCGGCGATCTGCTCGATCTGGGTCTCGATGATGCCGAGCTGGTGGAGGAGCTCCTCGTGGGCCGTCCGCCGCCCCTCGGCGCGGTGCCGCATGGCGAAGGACCGCGGCAGGTTGGCATAGGTCTCGAGCGCGGCCGGCAGGTAGTCGTCGACGATGCGGCCGACGACGAAGAACCGGTCGGACTCCGCGGTGAGCGAGTCCGCGCGGACCAGCACCTCGGACAGCCCCTCCTCGATCCGGCCGTATGCCGTGAGCACGTCGTCGGGCAGGCGATTGTCGTAGCGGCGCACGCGCGCTCCGAGCTCGGCGAGGTGCCCTTGGAGCTCCGCGGCCTGGGCCCGGGTCGACGCGAACCCGGACGGCGCGAAGCTGGCGCGCTCGCGCGGGCTCAGCAGCGCCCCGATCCCGTAGGTCCCCGCGACCACGAGGGGCCACAGCGGTCCGGCGACGCCCGTGGGGACGGTGGCGCCGAGCGCGCCGAGGGCTGCGACCGACCCGACGATGTTGCGCGTCGAGCCCAGGTAGCGGGCGAACCGGGAGCCGAGGTTCTCGGACCTACTGGTAGCCACGGATCTCCTTGAAGATGGCGGGCAGCGACGAGGTGCGGGCGTCGAACACCTTGCCGTGCGTGCGGGTGGCGATCTCGCGCAGCTCGTCGGCGTCGGACTCCCCGAAGAGCACGGTGAACGTCGGGACGGCCTTCGCCTCGTCCGGGAGGCCGTCATACGTGCGCAGGAACTGCGCCGCGTCGATCCCTGCGGTCTTCTCGCCGTCGGTCATCAGCACCACCGACGTGAACGTGTCGGGGTTGGCCCGCACCTGCTCGCGCGCCGTCTGGTACGCCCGGTCCAGGGCGGAGTAGATCGCCGTGCCCCCGGCGGGTTGCAGCGCCGAGACCTCACGGTTGATGGCCCCGAGCTGAGCCTTGGGGTCACGGGGGTCGAGCTGCACCGACTCGGCCTGTCGGGCCTCGTCGCTGAACGGGATCACGGTCACCCGCTCGCGGGGGCGGAAGGTCGTGAACTGCTCGGTGCCGGTCACGTCCTGCCCGGACAGGGTGGCGAACGCGCGCTTGAGCTGGGTGATCCGGTCACCGTTCATGGACCCCGACACGTCCAGGACGTAGATCGTCTGGCTGGGTCGCCGCACCTCGTCGAGGTAGGTGGCGATGAGCCCGTCCGCGGTGCTGCGCTGGGCCGGGAACGGCAGCTCCACGAGCAGCTGCCGACCGAAGGCGGGGTCGAGCGGCACGCCCGGCACGACGGGTCGACGGTGCGTGCGCTGCATGATCGCCCGCTGGGCGTCCGGGGTGCGCAGCCAGTCCGCGAGCTTCTGGTAGGCGCCGCGCTTGGCCTGGGCCGTGGTCAGGAGGGACAGCGGGTAGTCGGCTGACACGACCCCGTCCTTGGGGCGGACGAGGGTGAGCCGGCTGGACGCCGTGCTCTCGCCCTCGCCCAGGCCCAGCAGCACCGACTCGTAGTTGATCAGTCCGTCCACGGACCGGCTCGAGCCGCCGGAGCCGCTCTGCCCGTTCGCGCTCTGCTCGAGGAAGCGCTCGGCGAGCCAGCCCGACGACCCCGAGGTAAGCCTCTGCCCGGAGAAGAACTGGGTCAGCTGCGGCTTGACGGCCGCGACCCGTCGGCCGTCGATCGCCGATCCGCCCCCGGCGAGCGCCGTGGCGACACCGACCAGCGCGGAGAAGCCGCTGTTGGAGGTGGCGGGGTTGGTCATGCCGTAGGTGAACTTCTTGGCCGCCGCGGCCTGGGAGATCTGCGCCCAGGTCGGCGGCGTGCGGTCCCACCCGAGCTCGGTGGCCTTGGCGGGGCGGACGCCGAGGACCACGGGGGAGGCCATGACCTTGGTCGAGGACGCCAGCGCCTGGTTGCCGCCGGGCAGCAGCCCGAGGTAGCGGTTGGAGGAGAACCAGGTGGCGTCGTACGACCGGCCCGCGGCGCCGGAGGCGACCTGCTCGGCGCCGTCGAGGGTGCCTGCGTAGTGGAGCTCGACGGTGACTCCGGTGGCCTGCCGCGCCTCCTCCAGGATCGGGGCCATGTCCTTGACCTCCGATCCCGCCAGGAGGCGCAGGGTCGAGGGGTCGGCGGCGGAGGCCGACGAGGCGCTGGCCGTCGACCCGGTGCGGTCCGGCGTGGACTCGCAGGCCGCTAGACCGAGCGAGCCGACGACGCCCACGACGAGGACGGCGGCGGTGCCTGCTGCGCGATGGAACCTGTGCATCGTCGATCCCCCTCAGCCGTAGAGCTTCTCGACGCCGGTGATGAGCGACTCGAGCACCTCGTAGGTCGGGGGCTCGATGACGTCGACCAGGTCGGGGGGCGGCGCCACCCCGGCCTCCTTGAGCACCGAGGTGAGCACGGCGCGCTGCTGCGGCCGGAAGCCGTAGCGGGCGGCGGCCCGGACCAGCTCGGGGTCCGAGGTCAGCAGGCGGCCGACCTGGCTCCCGGTGTCCCCCAGGGCGACCAGCGTGTGCTTGGACAGCACGTCAGGGGTGGGATACAGCAGGACCATGTCGGGGGTGATCGAGCCGTCCTTGCGGATCTGGCGGTCGAGGAACTGCGACTCGTAGATGAGCACCATCGGCGTCTTGCCCATGCCGGCCGACAGGTAGTCCTCGAAGGGTCCCTCGCTCGACCCGCCGACATACCCCTGGTCGAGGAAGAGCGGCGACACCTTGGGCACGACCTGGGCCGCGGCCGTCGAGGACGGGACCACGCGCCCGCCGTTCGCCACGTAGCTGGTGAGGGCGAGGTACATCGCGGCGGAGTTGGACCGCCGGACGTCCGTGGTGGTGATGAGGACGTTCTTGCCGGCGGGGTAGGCGTCGTTGCCGGGGATCTGGTCCCAGCGGGTGCCCTTCTGCGCCAGCGCGTAGTACTTGGCCATGCTGATCGTCTGGGCGCCTCCCGGCCCGCTGGTGACGATGCCCTGGCGGCGCAGGACGTCCACGATCGGTCGGTAGGACGCCACCGCGATGGGCGAGAAGAACGGGGAGTAGGTGCCCTTGGACTTGCCTGCACGACGGATCCGGTCGGCCGCCGGGACCGACGAGGGGAACGCGAAGTCGTAGGTGGCCAGGTCCGTCATGGCCGCGATGTCACGTGATCCCACCGGGGTCACCTGGACGTCGAGCCCGTGCCGGGCGAAGGCCTGACGCACCGTGGCGTCACGGAAGAAGGCCTCCTTCTCGGACCCCACGGCGCCACGGACCGTCCTGAGCCCCGAGGTGGTCGCGCCGGCAGCTCCCGCCCCGTTGCCGGATCCCGCCCCCGGGTCGTCCCGGCCGATCCGGGGCCCGAGGACGACCGCGAGCACCACCCCCACCGCCAGCAGCGCAGCCAGCGCCACGCCCACCATGCGCTTCATGCGGGTCCCCCTGCCCGTCGTGCCCCCCGGGGCGATGTCCGTGCTGGTCATGCCCGTGGGACGCCATGCTGTCGGACTTCGCCCCGCAGGGGCAGGGGGGTTCACTCAGAGTTCATCCGGTTGACAGGTCCCGCCGCCGGTAGCCGACCAGGCCGACGGCCATCAGGGCCAGGGCGACGAGCAGGCTCACGACGATCGGCGTCCACGCCAGCTGCTCTACGGGCAGGCGGGGGAGCGGGGCGAACGGCGTGGCTCGGACGAGCGCCTCGGGCAGGCCCATCACCTCCCCCAACCAGGACATGGCCAGCGACCAGCCGACGACGAGCCAGGGAACCAGGCCGAGCCGGGGCAGCCAGCCGTGGAGGGCGACGGCCAGCCCCAGGACGAGGAGGACCCCGGGCAGCTGGGCCAGGCCCGCCCCGGCGAGGGTGACGGCGAGACCGAGCCCGTCGCCGGCGACGACCTGCGGCAGCGCCATGAAGAAGCCGAGCCCGACCAGGACGAGGGTGGGGACGAGCACGGCTGCGGCGACGTGGCTGACGAGCAGCTGCGGGCGGGAGACCGCCGTCGACAGGAGCAGCTCGGCGTGGCCGCGCTCCTCCTCGCGGCGCAGGACACCGAACAGCTGCAGGGCGAGCAGCGCGACGATCGGCACGAGGATGCCGATCATGGCGACGTAGAACGCGTCCTGCAGGTCCTGCGCCCCGGCGCCCATCCTGCGGAATCGCTCGGCGAGCACGGGGTTGTCGGCGAGCAGCGTGCTGAGGCTGGACGCGAGGGTCCCCATGCCGTAGGCGAAGATCGCCAGCCCGATCGACCACGAGACGACGGTGGTGCGGTCGAGCCGCCAGGTCAACGACGGGGCGTCGCGCAGGGAGCGCGAGGCGTCGGCCGGCCCAAGGGCAGCCGGTCGCAGCCCCGCGCCGTGGTCTCGCCGTCCCTCGAGGACGAACGCCAGGGCCACCAGGGCAGCCGTGAGGGCGGCCGGCAGCAGCAGGACGAGCCAGCGCTCGTCGGCATACGGTCGGGACAGGGCCGGCCAGTCCAGCGGGCTGGCCCACTGGAGCCCGGTGATCATCGGGTCGGAGCCGTCGGCGACGGCTCGCAGGCCGTATGCCGCGCCCAGCGCTCCGAGGGCGAGACCTCTTGCGCCTCGCGCCGACTCGGTGACCTGCGCGGCGACCGCGGCGACGCCGACCCACACCGCGGCACCCAGTCCCACCGCGAGGCCGAGGGCGACCGACCCGATGACGTCGCCGCTGGGACCGGCCATCGCGGCACCGGCCAGCAGCCCGACGGCTGCGCACCCGGCGAGCGAGACGAGGGCGGACGCGGCGAGCGGGGCGTGCCGACCGACGGCTCCCGACCGCAGGAGCTCGAGGCGACCGTCCTCCTCCTCGGCGCGGGTGCCCTTGACCACGCCCAGGATCGCCATGATCCCGGCGAGCGCGATCGCGAAGGTGCCGACCCGCCACATGACGAACGGGCCGACGTTCAACAGGTCGAACGGCGGACCGAGGATGGCCCGCATGGTCGGGTTGGCGGCCAGGGTGCGCGCCATCTCGGCGCCCGCCGCGGTGTCGGGCACCGACTGGCGGTAGGCGCCGGCCGTGGCGGGGAAGATCGCGACCAGGCAGACGATCCAGGCGAGCCACGACCAGCGGGTCCGGCGCACGAGCGCGCGCGCGAGCAGCGAGGTGCCGGTGATCGCGGTGTCGCCGCCACGGCCCTGGCGCGGCGTCCGTTGCGTGCGGTGCCGCGGCGGGAGGGTGGCGGTGCTCATCGCTCGGCCCCCTCGTAGTGGCGCAGGAAGAGCTCCTCGAGCGTGGGGGGCGTGCTGGTGAGGGCGCGGACGCCGAGCGGGCCGAGGCGCGCCAGCAGGTCGGACAGGGCGTGGTCGTCCACCTGGCAGGTGAGGCGGTCGCCCTCGACGACGGGGTCGTGAACCCCGGGCATGACGGAGAGGTTGCCGTGGTCGAGCATCTCGGGGTGCTCGACCACCGCCGTGACCTGGGTGCGGGTGAGGTGCCGCAGGTCGGCGAGGGTGCCGGACTCGACGATGCGGCCGGCCTTGATGATGCTGACGTGGTCGCAGAGGAGCTCGACCTCGGACAGGATGTGGCTCGACAGGAGCACTGTCCTGCCGCGCTGACGCTCGTCGCGGATCTCGTCGGTGAACACGCGCTCCATCAAGGGGTCGAGGCCGCTCGTCGGCTCGTCCAGCAGGAGCAGCTCGACGTCGGAGGCGAGGGCGGCGACGAGGGCGACCTTCTGCCGGTTGCCCTTGGAGTAGGTGCGGCACCGCTTGCGCGGGTCGAGCTCGAAGCGCTCCAGCAGGTCGGCCTTGCGCCGCGGGTCCAGGCCCCCGCGGGCCCGCCCGAGCAGGTCGATGGCCTCGCCGCCCGACAGGCCGGGCCAGAGGCTGACGTCTCCGGGGACGTAGGCGAGGCGCCGGTGCAGGGCGGGTGCGTCCTGCCACGGGTCCATCCCGAGGACGCGGCTGGCCCCGGAGTCTGCGCGGAGCAGGCCGAGCAGGACCCGGATCGTGGTGGACTTGCCGGCGCCGTTGGGCCCGAGGAAGCCGTGGACCTGACCTGTGGCGACGGTCAGGCAGAGACCGTCGAGCGCGGTCGTGGGGCCGAAGGTCTTGGTGAGGTCCACGACCTCGAGGGCTGGTGCTGGGGTGATCTCGTCACCGCTCATTGCTGACTTCTCCCTAGAGGTCCGGGAACGGACCGATGACTCGACACTACTCATCATTCAGATGTTTGTGAAGTCTCAGTTACATATGTATGAGTTGAAGGCTTCGGGTAGTGTGGGGCTGTGACAGACATGAGGGCACGAGACGAGTTCGTGGACCGGCTGGCGGATGTCGGAGCGTCGGCGGGCATGCCCCGGATGTCGGCTCGCGTGCTGGCGCACCTGCTGACCCTGGACGACGGCAGGGCGACGTCGAGCGAGCTGTCCCAGTCCCTCCAGGCCAGCCCGGCGGCGGTGTCCGGGGCGGTGCGATATCTCGAGCAGCTGACCCTGGTGCGCCGGACCCGGGAGCGCGGGTCGAGACGCGACCACTTCGTGCTGGACCGGGGCATGTGGGCCGGCTACATGGTGCGCGGGCTGGAGGTCCTGGACCTGTGGTCCAGCGTGCTGAGGTCCGGCGCCGAGGCGGTCGGGCAGCGCAGCCCTGCAGGATCCCAGCTGGCAGAGGACGCGGAGCTGTTCACCTACCTCGGAGCCGAGCTCAAGGACGCGATGCGGCGCTGGCAGGAGACCCACCCGCGCTGACGGGGGCTTCTGCCGGGGCTCCTGACCGGGGGCTGCTGGCGGGGGCTTCGGTCAGGTGCCGGGCTCGCGGGCCACCTGCGCGCCACCGCGCTGCTTGGCGAGGTACATCAGCTGGTCGGCGCGGTCGAGGCCGTGCTGGAAGTCGCCGTCGCGCACCGTCGTCACGCCGATGCTGGCGCGCACGGGCTCACCGTCCCGCACGGCTCCGAGCCGGGTGAGACTCTCGAGGTCGTCCGCGAGCGATCCACCGACCCCGGCGGGACGCACGACCACGAACTCGTCGCCGCCGTAGCGGGCACACAGGTCCTCGGGCCTCGCCGCGGCGCGCAGGGCCGCCGCGAACTGCCGCAGCACGGCGTCGCCGGTCGCGTGCCCCCGGCTGTCGTTGACGGCCTTGAACCCGTCGAGGTCCGCCAGCGCCACCTGCGCGGCCGGCTGGTCCGGCGGCGTCGCCGTCATCTGCTCGCCCACGTCCCACAGGTGCAGCCGGTTGTGCAGCCCGGTGAGGACGTCCCGGGTCGTCATCTCCCGCACCTGCTCGTGGTTGCGGCGCAGGTCGGCCATGGCCGCGCGCAGGCCGTCGGCCCGCTTGGTGGCCTGCCGCGCGAGCTCCTCCGCGTCGCGGGTCCGGTGCCACACCTCGAGGGCGAGCACAGCGGTGCGGGCCTGCGAGGCGTGACAGGTGAGGATCGCCTCGGAAAGCCGCCGCGATGCCTCCAGGGCCCCCCGCAGGTCGCCAGCGCTCTCCCGCAGCCCCACGAGGTCATCCAGCAGCTCGATCTGGAAGGGGAGGGACACCCGGGGGAGGACGGCGTCGATCAGGGCGCACCCCCCTTCGGGGTGACCCTGCACGCCGCTGATCACGGCTCGGGTGCGGACCACGCTGATGGCGTTGGTGACATCGCGCATGGAGGCGGGGTCCGGCAGGTCCCGGGCCAGCTCGAGGGCGCCCTCCGTCTCGCCGAGCTCCAGCCGCGTGCGCACGCGCACCGCGCGGATGTGGTGCCCCAGCTCGGGCCAGCCCTTGCGCGCGAGCTCCTCGGCCGTCGCTAGGCCGGGGATCTCGGGCGCGAGGCGGATGCCGTGGCGCAGCTGCACGTCGTGCAGGTTGCTGATGGCCAGCGCCTCCATGGCCATGGACTCGGTGCTCGCCGACGGCGTGTGCTCCTCGCGGAAGGTCCGCGCCAGCTCAATCGCCTCGAGGTAGAAGTGGCGGGACTGGTCGGGGCTCGCGAACTCGAACGCGTTGCCCAGGTTGGTCAGCCCGCGGGCCAGGCCCACGGTGTCGTCCTCCTCCTCCGCGAGGCGGCACTGCTCCCGGTGGGCGGCCACGCCCTCCTCGACGAGGCCCAGCTCGACCAGCACGACGCCCTGGACGCCCCTGGCACGGGAGCGCCAGCCCCAGGCGAGGTGCGGGGTCTCCAGGATCTGCGACACCATCGTCAGCGCCTCGTCGAGCCGCTGCTCCCGCCAGGCGAGGAAGGCCTCGAGGACGAGCCTCTCCGGCGAGTGGGGGACGATCGCGAGGCCGTCGGCGAACGCCGCAGGATCGACGTACCTCCAGGACCAGACGCGCTCGAGACGTCGGACGTCGTCGGGGCTCGCTGACATGCGGACAGAATAGGTTGAGCCTTCATCGACGTCCCGGTGATGTCCGCACCTGGTGCTGGGAGCTGACGCGAACACCCTGTCGGTGCCGCTGGCTAGGCTGGGACCGACGGCACGGCCACCGTGGTTCGTGCCTTCGCCGGAGGAGATCCGCATGACCGAGCACACGACACCCTGGCCGGCGGGCACCCCCTGCTGGGTCGACCTGATGGCGATCGACCTGCACCGGACCCAGCGCTTCTACGGCCAGCTGCTGGGCTGGGAGTTCACGGACTCCGACGAGCAGTACGGCGGCTACGGCAACGCGACCGTGCAGGGGCAGCCCGTGGCCGGGCTGTCGCCGACCATGCCGGGCCTCGAGGCCTCCCCGCACGTGTGGACCGTCTCCCTGGCCACCGACGACGTCGAGGCCACCGGCGGTCGCGTCCAGGAGGCCGGCGCCACGACGATCTTCGAGCCCATGCAGGTGGGCCCGTTCGGCCGGATGGGCCTGTGGAGCGATCCCACGGGCGCCGCCTTCGGGGCGTGGGAGTCGTTGGAGCACACGGGTTTCCGGATCCTTGACGTGCACGGAGCCCCGACCTGGCTCGACCTCATGACCCCCGACTACGTGGCGGCCCAGGACTTCTACTCGCGGACCTTCGGGTTCACCTACGAGGAGATCGGGATGGGCGACGGCGCGTACTCCATGTTCAGCGTCCCCGGCGGCGAGCGTCCCGCCGGTGGCATCGGCCAGACGGGTGCGGACCAGACCGGCGGCGGCGAGGGTGTGCCCTCGGCCTGGACCGTCTGCTTCCAGCACGACGACGTCGACGGCGCCGCGGCACTGCTGCCCGAGATCGGTGGCTCCGTGCTGCAGGAGCCCTGGGACTTCGAGCACGGGCGGCTGGTCGCCGCGGCCGGCCCCGACGGCGAGATCTTCACGCTGCTCACCCCTCCTCGTGACTGAGCTTCGCCCGGACTGCTCGCGCTGCGCCGGCCTGTGCTGCGTCGCGCTGCCCTTCTCGCGCGGTGCGGACTTCCCCGTCGACAAGCCCGGCGGCGTGCCGTGCGGCAACCTGCTCATCGACGACCGCTGCGGCATCCACGACCGGCTGGCCGAGACGGGCTGGCGCGGCTGCGTGACCTTCGACTGCTTCGGCGCGGGTCAGCGCGTCATGCAGGAGACCTTTCGCGGACGCACGTGGCGGGACGACCCCGACCCGGGTCTGCCGGCGCGGATGTTCTCGGTCCTCCCGGTCGTGCACCAGCTCCACGAGATGAGCTATCTCCTCGCG
>NZ_DCYC01000096.1:2658-28040 GCF_002330965.1 Arsenicicoccus sp. UBA2120 | reverse complement strand
CGAGGACCATGAGAACCCGCCACCGTCAGCGGCGGGCGCTGCGTCATACGAGCAGGAGAGGGTCAGGCGCGGGTGGCGCCGTCCTCGCGGCCGGTGCCGCGGGAGTCGACCTCCAGCTCGCCCTGCAGGTCGATGCCGGAGCGGTCGTTGCCGGTGATGGCGGTGTAGGTCAGGCCGGCGATGACCGCACCGATGATCGGGGCGACCCAGAACAGCCACAGCTGGCCGAGCGCGCCGTCCTGGTAGAACGCGACGCCGAGCGAGCGGGCCGGGTTGACCGAGGTGTTGGACACCGGGATGGAGATGAGGTGGATCAGGGTCAGGCCGAGGCCGATGGCGATCGGGGCGAAGCCGATGGGGGCGCGGTCGTCGGTGGCGCCGAGGATGATGTAGAGGAAGAACATGGTGCAGACGACCTCGCACACGAGGACGGCGAGCATCGAATAGCCGGCGGGGGAGCCGGTGCCGTAGCCGTTGGCCGCGAAGCCCTTGGAGGCGTCGAAGCCGTCCTTGCCGGAGGCGATGAGGTAGAGCACGCCGCCGGCGGCGCAGGCCGCGAGGCACTGGGTGACGATGTAGGGCAGGACGTCCTTGACGTCGAACCGGCGGGCGGCGGTCAGGCCGAGCGTGACGGCCGGGTTGAAGTGGCCGCCGGAGACCTGGCCCACGGCATACGTCATGGTGAGGACGGTGAGGCCGAAGGCCAGGGCCACACCGGCGAAGGCGATGCCCATGTTGACCGGGTCGGACTTGTGCATGACGTGGGCCGCGAAGATCGCGGAGCCGCAACCGCCGAAGACGAGCCAGAAGGTGCCGAGGAACTCGGCGCCGAGGCGCGAGGCGAGCTTGGGCTGGGACACGGTGGTGCTCCTGAGGTGGTGGGTGGGGAGCGTCCCGGGGCGCACGATCGAGCTGTCCGTGGTGGCACCTCGGCGTGGTCGGCCGGTGGGCCGATCCCCGCGGGACGCGCGTCGTCGCGGTCTCATGGTGGCACGCCGACGCGGTGAGCGTGCGGTGTTCGGGTGAACTGCCGGGCGATTCGTCCAGGTTCCACCCGGTGGTGAAGCGGCCGCATCGTCACTGAGCGTATGGAATGACGCCGGCCCCGCAGGCGGTTCGTCATACCGGCTGGATAGGGTGAGGGCACCGCCCGCCGGGCCGCACCAGGTCGTCCTGGGCCGATATCTCGACGTTGAGATATCGTGGGCGTGAGCCGTGCCGACGGCACGCACCGCAGCGACGACTTTGGAGACTCTCATGACGTCACAGAAGATTGTGTGGACGAAGATCGACGAGGCGCCGGCTCTCGCGACCTACTCCCTCCTGCCGATCGTGCAGGCCTTCACCGGTGCCGGTGGCGTGGAGGTCGAGACGGCGGACATCTCCCTCGCGGGCCGCATCCTCGCGCAGTTCCCCGAGCGGCTCACCGACGAGCAGCGGGTGCCGGACAAGCTGGCCGACCTGGGTGCGCTGGCCCAGTCGCCCGAGGCCAACATCATCAAGCTCCCCAACATCTCCGCCTCCGTGCCGCAGCTCAAGGCCGCGATCAAGGAGCTGCAGGACAAGGGCTACGACATCCCGGACTACCCCGAGAGCGCCACGACCGAGGAGGACAAGGACGTCCAGGCGCGCTACGCCAAGGTCCTCGGCTCGGCCGTCAACCCCGTGCTGCGCGAGGGCAACTCGGACCGCCGCGCCCCCCAGTCGGTCAAGAGCTTCGCCCAGAAGCACCCGCACCGGCTCGGCGCCTGGGGCCAGGACGCCAAGGCCCGCGTCGTCGACATGGCGGGCGGCGACTTCTTCGGCAACGAGAAGTCGATGGTCATGGACCACGACTCGACCCTGACGATCACCCTGCGCGGCGCGGACGGCTCCGAGACGGTCCTCAAGGACGGCGTCGACGTGCTCGCGGGCGAGATCGTGGACGGCACCTTCCTGAGCGCGGCGGCGCTGCGCTCCTTCTACGACGAGCAGATCGCCGCCGCCAAGGCCGAGGACCTGCTGCTGTCGCTGCACCTCAAGGCCACGATGATGAAGGTCTCCGACCCGGTCCTGTTCGGCCACGCCGTGCGCGCGTTCTACGCCCCGGTGCTCGAGGAGTTCGCGGCGGACCTCGAGCAGGTCGGCTTCAACCCCAACCAGGGCATCGGCGACCTCTACACCAAGATCTCGGGCCTGCCCCAGGACACGCAGGACGCCATCACCTCGGCGATCGAGCGGCTGTATGCCGAGCGCCCGGCCCTGGCGATGGTCGACTCGGACCGCGGCATCACCAACCTGCACGTCCCGAGCGACGTCATCGTCGATGCGTCGATGCCCGTCGTCATCCGCGACTCCGGCCAGATGTGGAACGCCCAGGGCGAGCTGCAGCCGACCCTCGCGATGATCCCGGACCGCTCCTACGGCCCGATGTACCAAGCGGTCATCGAGGACTGCAAGCGCAACGGCGCCCTCGACCCCGCCACGATCGGGACCGTCCCCAACGTCGGCCTCATGGCGCAGAAGGCGGAGGAGTACGGCTCGCACCCCACGACCTTCGTCATCCCGAGCGCCGGCACGGTCGTCGTCACCGACGCCGAGGGCAGCACGCTCATGGAGCACCAGGTCGAGGCCGGCGACGTGTGGCGGCAGTCCCGCGTCCGCGACATCCCCGTCCAGGACTGGGTCAAGCTCGCCGTGACCCGCGCCCGCGCGACCGGCGCCCCAGCCGTGTTCTACCTCGACCAGGGCCGCGCCCACGACCGCAACGTCATCGCCAAGGTCGAGCGGTACCTCCAGGACCACGACACCGACGGCCTGGAGATCCAGGTGCTCGCGCCGGTCGAGGCGATCACCTACTGCCTCGAGCGGATCCGGGCGGGCGAGGACGCGATCTCCGTCACCGGCAACGTGCTGCGCGACTACCTCACCGACCTGTTCCCGATCCTCGAGCTGGGCACCTCCGCCAAGATGCTGTCGATCGTGCCGCTGCTCTCGGGCGGCGGGCTCTTCGAGACCGGCGCGGGCGGCTCGGCGCCCAAGCACGTGCAGCAGTTCGTCGAGGAGGACTACCTGCGCTGGGACTCGCTCGGCGAGTTCTCCGCGCTGGGCGCCTCGCTCGAGCACCTCGCCTCGACCTTCGACAACGCCAAGGCCCAGGTCCTGGCGGACGCTCTCGACGTGGCGATCGGGCGTTTCCTCGACGAGAACAAGTCCCCGGCCCGCAAGGTCGGCCAGATCGACAACCGCGGCAGCCACTACTACCTCGCGCTGTACTGGGCACAGGCCCTCGCCGCGCAGGACCAGGACGCCGAGCTCAAGGAGCGGTTCACGTCCGTGGCCGAGGAGCTAGCGGCCAAGGAGGAGCAGATCAACACCGAGCTGATCGGGGTGCAGGGCAACCCGGTCGACCTGGGCGGCTACTACAAGGTCGACGACGCCAAGGCGTCCGCGGCGATGCGGCCGAGCGCCACGCTCAACGCGATCATCGACGCGATCTGATCGGACGTCGCGGGCGTCAGCCTGCGCTGCATCGAGAGGCGACAGATCGGGGTCATCCGGTGCGGACAACCCCGATCTGTCGCCTCTCGACGTGGGGGAAGGGCAGGGGCCGGTCGGGTCAGCAGGTGTCAGCCGAGCCCTGTGGCGATGGCCTGCGCCGCGCGCGAGCGCAGCGCGGGGTCCGCTCGGACGGACCGCTCCAGCTCGACGTGCACGAAGTCAGCACCGACCGCCCGGGCGTGCTGCCCCTGGACGTTGGTGCGGGCGGCGAGGTCGGCGCACGTGGTCCCGTCATACACGCAGGTGCTGATGCCCTGGGACTCCAGCTCGCGGGCCACCCGCGTCGCGGTGGCGCCGGGCGTCGCGGTGCCGCTCGACACCACCGCGTCCGGATAGCCGGGGTGCCGGCGACGCGTGAACCCGTGGATCTGGACGACCACCCAGTCCTTGCGCACGAGCAGCATGTCGGTGCCGGCAAAGGCGGCGTCGGGTGCGTGGGCGACGTCCGCGTCGTCGCCGGCGCCGCGATCGGCCCCGGCCATGAGCAGGTAGCGCGCCGTCGAGCGGGCGTAGACGTCGGCGCCGATCTGGTCGGTCCAGGCGTCCGAGCGGGGGTGGGGGACCTCGATGGTGACCGGGCGGCTGCCCTGCTCGGGCCGGGCGACGTAGAGCCCGTCACCCGTCGTGGGCGTGCCCTGGGGCACGAGGGCGGCGACCTGCTGGTCCTTCCCGTCCAGGCGGAGCCCCGTCACGGCATACCCCTCGGGCACCCCCGGAGGACTCGCGAGGCTCGAGGGTCCCGGTCGCGCGGCCACCTGCGGCAGCTGCGCGGTCGCCTCGGCGATGGCCCTGGCCCGGGCCGGGTCCGTCGGGCCGGTGCTCGCGGGGGCGCGGTCCTGCACCGAGATGACGACGTCGACCAGCCGCTCCACCGAACCGCCGTCACCCTGGCCCGGCGTGCGGGCAGGCGAGGGCGCGGGCGCGGGCTGGGTGCAGGCCGCGGCGGCGGCCACGAGTGCTCCCACGGTCGTCAGGCGCAGGGCTCGGGGGGTGCCCCGACCCGACCCGTGGGGCCGACCCGACCCGTGGGGCCGACCCGACCCGTGGCGCCCGTCGGACGCAGGTGCCACCGTCACGGGCGCTCCGTCTCCTCGGTCCTGGGCAGGCTCGGCTCCGTCGCGCCGGCGAGGGCCGTGACGGGGCTGCTCGTCGCCCGCAGCACCGTGGGTTCGGTGGCGGCGGTCGGGGTGACCTGCTGCAGGGTGACGGCGGTGGCGCGCTCGGCGAGGACCGTGTCGAAGCGGGCGCTCGAGCCGCCCTCCTCGCCCCAGCGCACGAGGGACACGTCGTCGACGGCGAGGCGCGACCCGCGCACCGAGCTCTCGGGCGGCAGGAGGCGCAGCGCCGGCTGGACGAAGGTCGTGCCCGCGGGCGCCGTGACGTCGACGCGCACCTGCCGGCAGTCGTCGGCGTCGGAGCTGCTGGGCGGCACGGTCACCTCCGTCGTGGCGCTCGAGGGGCCTTCGGCTCCTGCATACCACGCGAGGGTGGCGCGCGACCCGGGGGAGGCGTGCCGCACCGCCGCGACGAAGGTCAGCCGTTGGCCGGCCTTGACCGGGATGCGGTGCTCCGGCGTCACGAAGGCGTCCTGGGTGCTGAGCGGGCTGCGGACCAGCTCGACGCCGTGCTAGGCCACCGCCTCGCTCGGCGTCGGTGCGCAGGCCGCGGCGTTGGTGCGGCGGGTGTTGGCGCCGAGGGTCCACAGCGCCGGCCCGCTGCCGCTGCGGGCGTCGGCCTCGAAGCGCCCGCTCCCGAAGAGCAGGTCGCTGCCCGCGAGGATGCCGTCAGGCCGGCCGGCGAGCTGCCAGCCCGGCGCCAGCGAGGTCGGCACGCCGGGGGTGAGCTGGACCGCGCGAGGCCTGGGCTCCAGCAGGGCGGAGCCGATGGTCGTGCCGGTGGCGTCGGCGTTGGCGGTCGTCGCGACGGAGCCGGCGGCGATGCGGCCGACCGCGTCCGCCAGGGCGGTGGTGGCCGGGCGCGGGGCGTAGCGGTCGATGACGAGCGGGTCGGCCTGCGTGTGGACGGGCCGACCGTCGTGCAGGTCGACGCGCACCAGGTAGGTCGGGAAGGTCGACCACAGGTCCTGGTCGAAGAGCAGGTTGCCGAGGCTCTCCGCGACGACCGCGCCGGACTGGGTGGTCAGCCCGCCGACGACGTGCGGGTGACCGTTCATGACGGCGGTGGCGCCGGCCTCGGCGGCCACCTGGGTCAGTCGTCGTATGACGGGCCGCTGCTGGCGCTCGTACTCCACGGCGCCATGGATCATCACGACGACGTCGTGACCCGCGGCGCGCTGCCGCTCGACGGTGCGGCGCAGGCGGCCCTCGGAGCACCGGGCGGCGCCGCCGGAGCTGCCCTGGGCGACGTACGGGTGGGACGAGGGCAGCCCGTCGACCGTGGTGCAGCCGACGTAGGCGACCGTGCGACCGCGGACCGGCACCTCGAGCGGCGTCCACGCCTCGTCCTCGGTCCGCCCCGCGCCGAAGTGGCGCACACCGGCGTCGTCGAGGGCCGTGAGGGTGCTGGCGATCCCGGCCGCCCCACCGTCGTTGACGTGGTTGTTGGCGAGGGACACGACGTCCACGCCCGCGTCGCGCAGGGCCTGCGCGGTCTTGGTGCTGCTCGCGAAGGCGATCTCCTTGGTCGGGTTGAAGCCGTCGGGCCGCTTGGCGCCCTCGGGCCAGTAGAGCTTGGCGACCAGGGGCGTCTCGAGGTTGACCGCGGTGAGGTCGGCGTCCTGCAGGAGCGGGGTGATGCCGTCGAGCAGCCGGCGGTGGTCCTCGACCGTGGAGGCCTCGGTCAGGAGCGCGGGCCCGGAGGCGCTGGGCTCGTAGAACCGCCGGCCCATCATGACGTCGCCGCCGAATCTCAGCGTGACGGTGTCGAACCCGCTGGCGGGCAGGACGGCGCGGGAGGCCTCCGCGGCGTGCAGGCGTAGGGTCCGCTCGCCGTGCCCGGAGGCCTCGACGTGGGCGTAGCCGTCGCGGGACAGCGGCACGGCCGCCCGCCCGGCGGCGTCGGTGGTGGCCGACCCCTCGTCGGTGCGGACCCGGGCGCCGGCCAGCGGGGTCCCGCGGTCGTCGACGACGTCCACGGAGACGGTGGGGCCGGTCGGGCCGGGTGCCGGAGCCTGCTCGTGGACGAGGCCGAGGGTGCCGGCCACGACGAGGGAGGCGGCGACGACGGGCCCGCCCCAGCGGGTGAGGTGGGTGCTCACAGCCAACCTCCTGCGGTGGCGATCGCGGCGGTCAGGGTGGCTCCGGCATACACGCCGGTGGCGGTGAGCCCGGTGCCCCAGACGGTGCGCTCCCAGCCCTGGCGCTGCACGTCGTTGGCGATGAGGGAGGGGACCATGATCGTGGCGGCGGTGAGGCCGCGCCACGGCACGAAGTCACCGTGGCTGCGCCAGGTCATGGTGATCTCGGTGGCCCAGGCCACCACCGAGCCCACGAGGAGCAGCGCCGACAGCTTGCGCCGGCCGAACAGCAGCAGCCGCGGCATGAGGACGTGGACGACGATCGCCCACGTGACCAGGGCGACGACGGCGGTGAAGAGCAGGTCGGACCAGCGTGGCCCGACCAGGGCGAGGTAGGCGCCGGTGATGAACCCGCCGGAGCGGAGCCCCAGCTTCGAGTACACCGCCATGCCGACGAGCACGCTCATGGCCACGGCATACAGCAGCAGCTCGCGGTGGTAGCCGAGGACCGAGGCGAGGTGCTGGGGCTGGTCGACGTTGGAGCCGGGGGCGATCGCGAGGACCGCGGAGGCGAGCCAGGCGACGACGCCGAGCGAGCAGGCGGTGGCGATCACGACGCCGACGGTGCGGCCGGGCTTCTGGCGAGCCATGTCGTGGGCGAGGATCCCGGGGACCAGGAAGCCGATGCCGGTGATGCCGAGAAGCATCGGGTCCAGCCGTCCGCCGAGGTGCGCGAGCCCGGTGGTGACCATGATCAGGGCGAGCCCGACCAGCACCTCGATCTCGAACTTCCTGCGGCCGTAGAGGATCCGGCGGCGGCCGATCACCTTGTTGACGATGAGGTAGGTCAGGTAGCCGAGGGCGATGGTCACGATCACGGCGATGGGCCGGCTGAGGGCCAGCGAGAGGTAGGCGGGGACGATCGCCCCGCCCGTGGTCAGCTGGATCCGCTCGTAGACGAGCATGCTGACGACGACGCCCGCGAGGATCGTGAGGCGAACGACCTCGGGGGTGAAGGAGTACTCAGGCACGCAGGGCCTCCGCGCGGCGGGTGTGGCTGATGCCGGACACGATCCGCTGACGTCCGAGCGGCGCGCGGGCGAGCAGGCGGGCCTCGGCGATCTCGTCGTCCTGCGCGTCGCCGAGCAGGTGCGCGAAGTGCTCGATGAGCAGCTCGGCCTGGTCGGTGTGGATGTTGACCATGCCGACGAGCACGCCGTCGCGGCCGGGCACGAGGTCGACGATCGTCTGCAGGATCTGGTCGAGCGACGGCTGGACGGTCTCGCCGAGCTGGTGGATGCGCTCGCGGCCGTAGCCGCGCTCGACCATGGTGGCGGTCACCGTCTCCTCGTAGGCCCCGAAGGTGATGACGTGGTCGAGGAACTCGTCCAGGTCGTCGGGGACCATGTGGGAGAACAGCTCGGCGCGCCGGCCGCGGTCGTGGCGGTTGTTGAGTATGCCGATGACGGGGGCGTCCGGCGGGAACTGCGCCTGGAGGTTCTGGAAGGTGAGGATCACGCTCTCGCGGTCGTTGGCCGCGAACAGCGGGACCCACAGGATGCGCTTGCCGAGGATGTCGTAGGTCCGCAGCCGCACGACACCCACGTCCGGCACCGACTTCCACATGCCGCGGATCGCCACCTCGCGCGGGATGTCCAGCAGCCGCGCGACGGTGAGGCCGATGGCGACGTTGTCGCGGAACTGCAGGTAGTCGAAGCCCCGCATGTCCTCGTCGGTGACCTCGGCGGGGTCGGCATACATCAGGGTGCTGCCACGACGAGCCGCGTTGACCGCCAACCGGTCTCGCAGGTGCTGGCGGCCCTCGCCGGTGACCAGGATGCCGCCGGTGGGGATGGTCGCGGACAGCGAGTCGGCGATCTCCTCGAGGGTCTCGCCCATCTCCTCCTGGTGGTCCTCGCGCACGTTGGTGATGACCGTGATGTCGGAGCGGACCATGAACTCCTGGGAGTACTGCTGGTAGAGCGGGCGCACGGCCATGCACTCGATGACCAGCGCCTCGACGTCGCGCTGGACGTGCTCGGCGACGACGTCGATCTGCTCGTTGATGGTGGCGGCGCCGCGGCGGGCGATGGGCGTCTCGTGGCCGTTGGGGGCGATGACGCGGGCGGCCGAGCCGGTCGTCTTGGCCACCGTGACGTAGCCGCCCTCGCGCAGGACGCCCGCGAGCAGCCGCGTGACGGTGGACTTGCCGCGGATCCCGTTGACGTGCAGGCGACGTCGAGCTGGTCGAGGCGGCGGCGGTGGGCCTGGGTGGCGCTGCGCCAGTAGGTCATGATCGCGATGCAGAGCAGCAGCAGCACCCCGACGCCGACGAGCGAGCGGGTCATCGCACGACCTCCGCCGGCTGCTCGTCGCGCAGGGCCGCACGGGCCTCGTCGAGCAGGTCCGAAGCGGTCGTATGCCGACCCGCCAGCTCCACGACGGCGCACCGCAGGGTGGCGACGGACCCGACCTCGACGGCACCCCCACGCCCGCGGTCGCGGACGGACAGCACCGGGGCCTCCTGCACGAGGAGCCCGGCCAGAGCAGCGGCCCCCCGCTCGTCGGTCTCGGGGAGGACGGCCGCCACGCTGCCGGCGTCGAGCGCGAACGGTGCGTCCGAGCGGCGGAGGCGGTGCTCGACGAGTCGGGCGACGGCGCGGCGGGTCGCCTGCAGCAGCGCCTCGTCCACGTCGGCGGAGCGGGGCTCGACCTCGAGGGCGACGACGGCCAGCGGGCGGTCGTGGCGGCGGGCGCGGGCGATCTCCTCGTCGGCGCGCAGCTCGGCGACGTCGGCGGGCAGCAGGCCGAGGGAGGCCAGGGCCGGCTGCACGTCGGCGGGGCGGCCTCGCTCGAGGGCCCGCCGGTGGGCGCGGGCGGAGGCGCCGAGCAGGCCGGCGACCCAGCCGAGCACGACGAGGGCGCCGACGATCATGACGAGGGCGGTGAAGTGGGCGTTGTCCCAGGTGCCGAGGCGCTGGATCGTGACGACGCCGGCCGCGGCGGTGGCCACGCCGACCCCGAGCCCGAGGAAGCCGTCGGTGAGGAGCCCGGCGACGACGGTGACCACGACCAGCCCGACGAGGACCGGCCTGGCGGCCCCCGACTGGGACATGACGGCGGCGCTGGCGGCCGCGGCGGTGACCGCGAGCAGGGCCGCGCCCGTGTGGAGCTCAGTCCAGCGGTGCTGCGTCGGTGCCACGTGCGGCCTCCTTCGGGGCGAAGCGGAGGCGGGCGAGGGCGTAGGCGGCGGCGAAGACGGCGCCGGCGCCGACGGCGTGCAGCAGCAGGCCGGCGGCGGGGCCGTCGAGGGGGAGGGGCATGAGGACTCCGGGCGAGCGGGCAGGGGCATGCGTCAGCCCGGACCTTGAGGGGCCCGGGCTGGCGTCTATGGCGTATGGACTAGAGAGTATGACGCTGCGTCACACCCACAGGTTATTTGAAGGATCAATGATCCAGTCGGCCCTTGTCCTGCGCGTACAGCAACCATTGGTCACGGCTCGCGATTCATTCCACGCCCCGCCCGGACCTACCTCAGGTAGGCACGTCCGCCTGGGTTCGCACGCCAGGCGAGTGTGACTACCTGAGGTAGGTACATCCGCCTGGGTTGGCACGCCAGGCGAGTGTGACTACCCGAGGTAGGTTCACCAGTTGCGCTGCGTCAGAGCCGTCGGCAGGGCCTTCCAGGTCGGTCGCATCACGTAGGTCGTGCCGCCGGAGCGGGCCCACGCGTTCTCGAGCTGCGCGCGGTTGTAGGTCTTGCGGACGTAGGCGTTGGACGCCCGCATCCCCGACGCCGGGTCGTTGACCACGACGTTGCCCGCCGAGTCGAAGCCGACGATCACCATCAGGTGCCCGTTGGTCCCGAACCCCGCGCCCGACAGCTGCGAGCTGGTGAACGACGTCGAGATCGCCAGCGGGATGCCCGCCTTGATGAAGCGCTCGGCCTCGTTCAGCGACCGCAACCGCGTGACGAACGCGTCCAGGCCCCGGGTTCCGGCATACGCGGTGTTGAAGGCCCAGTTGCCCGAGCCGTTGTAGCCGTAGTCGAAGACCTTGGCGACGGCATGGTCGACCTGCGGGTTGGCGTGGGGCTTGGGGTTGACCCAGGCGACCTCGGTGCTGGTGGGGCCGGCCTTCCAGTAGTCGAGGATCATCGCCGTCGACGTGCCCGAGCACCAGGCCTCGCCTCCGCCGTTGAGGGACGGGTAGTGGCCGGTGTGCACCATCTGGCTGTAGGTCGGCACGCCGAGGACGACGCCGCGGGCCACGCCGACCGGGCTCACCGGGACGCTGCTCGTCGAGCCGGTGGGGATGGCCGAGGACATGACGTTGGCGGCGGTGACGGTGGGGGTCGCGGTCCAGCCGGCGGGGCGATAGAGGGTCACCCGCAGCCGCCAGCTCTTGAACGCGTAGCCCGCCTTGGCGCGCAGCGTGTCCGTCGCGACGGTGGCGTAGGCGTCGGACTGACCGTTCACGGTCGTGCGGTAGGGGGAGCCGGGCTGGATGTCGGACCAGCGCCCGAGCGAGAACCATGCGGTGGTGGCGCCGGTGGTGGTGATCGCCTGCACCCAGACGGAGATCCAGGTGCCGCCCGGCGTGATGGCCCGCCACGAGGGGATGACCTGCGTCATCGCGAACTCCGGCGTGTACCACCCGGTCGTCCACGTGCCGTGGTCATAGGTCCGCGTGGTGCGCGGGCCGTAGGGGTCGGTGTAGGTCGTGCGCCCCTGCGGGCTGCCCATGACGATGGAGCCGTTGGTGTAGCGGGTGCCCGTGTGGTAGCCGCCGCTGAGGGCGGAGCCGAGGCAGCGCCAGAGGCGGACGTTGCGGGCGGCGGCGGCCTGAGCCGTCGGGATGCCGAGGGGGAGGGCGAGGGTCGCGGCGGCCGCACCGGCACCGCCGAGCAGGGCCCGACGTGAGGGGGAGAAGTCGGTCATGGGGGGACTGTATGACGCAGAGTCATCATCCGTCACGCAAAGTGTTGAACGTTCACCCGCCGGCGGCAGGTGCATCGACCGGTCTTGGTTCCCCAGGCTGATGCCTTTGCCCGCGGCGGGTCAGGCGGGCGTCATCGGGGTCAGGCGGGGGTACGGCGGCGCCAGGCGGCGATCCCGGCCAGCAGTGCACCCACCGCGAGGAACGGCAGTCCGTAGCGCCAGGTCTCCGCATCCACCCGCGTCGCCAGCAGCAGGCACGAGAGCAGTCCGAGCACGGGCAGGACCACCGGCGCGCGGAAGTGGCGCTGCGAGACCTCGTCGCGGCGCAGCACGAGCACCGCTAGGTTCACGGCGGAGAAGACCACGAGCAGCAGCAGGACCATGGTGCTGGCCAGCACCTCGATCGTGCCCGTCAGCGCGAGCAGCAGCGACAGCGCCGTGGTGGCCAGGATGGCGACCCACGGGGTGCGGCGCTGTGGCAGCACCCGCTCGAGCGCCGAGGGCAGCAGGCCGTCGCGAGCCATGCCATAGGCGAGGCGCGAGGACATGATGCCGGTGAGCAGGGCACCGTTGGCGACGGCGACGAGCGCGATGACCGAGAACAGCACCGGGGGTATGCCGCCCGCCGCCTTCACGATCTCCAGCAGGGGAGCGCTCGAGGACGCCAGCTGGTCGGTGGGCACGATCGCGCTGGCGGCGACGCCGACGCCGGCATAGACCAGCCCGGCGACCACGAGGGCTCCGAACAACGCCCGCGGGTAGGAGCGGGCGGGGTCCTTGGTCTCCTCGGCGACGTTCGCGCTGGTCTCGAAGCCGGCGTAGGCGTAGAACGCCAGCACGCTGCCCGCCAGCACGGCGCTGATCGGAGAGTGCTCCGCGGTGCCGAGCTGGGTCAGCCGGCTGAGGTCGCCGTCGCCGCGCGCGATGACGACGATCCCGAGGATCACGATGAGCACGAGGCCGCCGACCTCGATGATCGTGGCGACGGCGTTGGCGCCCATCGACTCGGAGATGCCACGCGCGTTGAGCGCCGCCAGCAGGGCGAGGAAGACGACCACGACGCCCACCGTCGGTAGCGTCACGAAGGCCGCCAGGTAGTCGCCCGCGAAGCCCAGCGCCAGCGCACCGACCGAGACGATGCCGGCCGCGAGCATGCAGAAGCCGACCAGGAAGCCGACGAACGGCCCGAACGCGCGCGTGGCGTAGTGCGACGAGCCGCCCGCGCGCGGGTACTTCGTGGCGAGCTCGGCGTAGGACGCCGCGGTGAGCAGCGCCAGCAGCAGGGCCACCACCAGAGGCACCCAGACGGCGCCTCCCGCGGTGCCGGCGATCTTGCCGGCGAGGACGTAGACGCCCGCCCCCAGCACGTCGCCGAGGATGAACAGGAACAGGCCGGTCGTCGTGACGGCGCGGCGCAGCGTGGGAGTGCCCGAGGACGTGGCCTCGGGGGCGTTCTGGGTGGGCATGCGGTCACGGTACGACCTGGCGCGGGCCGTGGGCGGCTTGGCGGTCGATGGGTCCTGGCGAGCGGCGTCGCGCAAGCGCCCGCCAGCTCGTTCGGCGCCCTAGCGTGGTCGCATGGCAGCGTCCAGCGACCCGCTCTCGCCCGGATCTTCCGAGCCGCGGAGCATCACCCTGCCCGGCATCCTCCTCGGTGTGGGCCTCGGCGGCTTCGTCGACGGGATCCTCCTGCACCAGGTGCTGCAGTGGCACCACATGCTGACCAGCGCGTCGACGGCCAACATCCCCATCGGCGACTACCCGGCCACCACGGTGCACGGGCTGCAGATGAACACGCTGTGGGACGGCCTGTTCCACACCTTCACCTGGCTCTGCGTCCTGGCCGGGCTGGGGATCCTCTACGCGCGGATCACGCACGACCACCGCCGGGCCTGGGCCTCCCGTGTGCTCTGGGGCTGGATCCTGGCGGGGTGGGGGCTCTTCAACCTCGTCGAGGGCATCGTCGACCACCACGTCCTGGGGATCCATCACGTCGTCAGCGGCCCCCACCAGACACTGGCGGACCTCGCCTTCCTGGGGCTGGGCGCTCTTCTGGTCCTCGGCGGCTGGCTCTTGCAGCGGTCGGCTCGGCCGGGCGTCGTGGCTGACGGCGCGGTGGTCATCGGCCGGGAGGGCTCACCCGGCGACCGAGGCCCGCGGTGATCCTTGCTCATGGCGGTGCCGCCTCCACCGGTGGGCCGGAGGCCTTCCTGCCCGCCGTCGTCCTGGGTCTCACCGCTGCTGCTGCAGGGTCGTATGCCGTGCTGGCCCGCCGCCAGGCGCGCCGGCACGGGTCCTGGAGCGGCTGGCGCACGGTGAGCTTCGTCACCGGGGCAGGCCTGCTCGGGATGGCGCTGGTGCCCGCGCTGTCCCCGTTCCCGGCCGGCGATTTCCGGGGGCACATGCTGCAGCACCTGCTGATCGGGATGTACGCACCGCTGCTGCTGGTCATGGGTGCCCCTGCCACGTTGCTGCTGCGCACGCTGCCGCCACGGCACGGGCGGGTGCTCGGACGACTGCTGCACGTGGCGCCGCTGCGCGTCGTCACCCACCCGGTCACGGCCCTCGTGCTCAACCTCGGCGGTCTCCTCGTCCTGTACCTCACCCCCCTCTACGTCGCCACAACCCAGCGTCCTGTCCTGCACCACCTCGTGCACCTGCACTTCCTTGTCGCCGGGTATCTCTTCGCCCACGCCATCGCCGGCCCTGACCCGGCCCCGCGTCGACCATCCGTCACCGCCAGGCTGGTCGTCCTCGGGGTGGCTGTCACCGGGCACGCGGTGCTGTCCCAGCTGCTGTATGCCGGAGCGCTCGTCCAGGTGCCCGTCTCGGCGGTCGAGCTGCGGGGCGCGGGGGAGCTCATGTACTACGGCGGGGACATCGCCGAGCTCCTGCTGGCGCTCGCGATGCTGACCACGTGGCGCCGGCCCAGAGCCGCCGGCCGGCGTCATCTCGCTGCGGGGCGGCAGGCGACCGCACAATGGTGAGCACCGGGGCCACCCACCGGCGCGCACCTCGCCGCCGCGACCGGCCCCTCCGTCGAGAGGCACCGACATGAGCGACACGACCGGCCAGCGCGCGGCGAACGACGAGGACCGACGCGACGAGGCTCGACGCGACGAGCGGGTGGAGGGCGCCGACGGCACGGCCGGCGACGGCGGGGGCGAGGTGTCCGAGACCGGTCTCGGCGGCACGGCTCCCGACGGTGGCGCGGACGCGGTTCCGAGCGAGCACACCACCCCCGGCCAGGACGGAGCCGATGTCTGAGCACGGGGCCGACCCAGCGCCCGCAGCGCCCACCTCGCTGCCTAGGCCCTTGTCCAGCGCGCTGTCCCTGCCCCGATCTCTGCAGCGTCGCATCGGCGAGGCCGTGCGGGAGAAGGTCGCCGGCGCCGACGCCGTGGCCGCCCACGACCGCATCTGGGGCACGCCCGGCGAGCGGTGGTTCACCGAGGACGACCCGATCTGGCGCGTGCACGGTGACGCGTCGATGTTCGCCGCCGGGATCACGGCGCTGCTGCTCCAGTCCCTGCACCCCTCCGCCATGGCCGGGGTCGCGGGGCACAGCGGCTATCGCGGCGACCCGTGGGGGCGGCTGCAGCGCACCAGCCACTACCTGGCGACCACGACCTTCGGCACGATCGAGCACGCGGAGCAGGCCATCGCCACCGTCCGCAGCGTGCACGAGCGCGTCCGGGGCAAGGACGACCTCGGCTGGCCCTATAGCGCGAGCGATCCGCACCTCCTGCGTTGGGTGCACGTCGCCGAGGTCTGGTCCTTCCTGACCGGGCACCAGCGCCACGGTTCGCGGCCCCTCACCCCGGCCGAGGCCGACACCTATGTCGCCCAGACCGCCATCCCCGCCGCCCGCCTCGGGGCCGGGGACCTGCCGGCGACCGTCCGCGAGCTCGAGGAGGCGTTGGCCGGCTACCGGCCCGAGCTGCGGGTGACTCCTGCTGCCCGGGACGCCGCCGACTTCCTGCTGCGCGAGCCGCCGCTGCCGCGTCCGGCGCGTCCCGGCTATCAGCTGCTGGCGCGAGGCGCGGTCGACCTGCTGCCGGGGTGGGCCCGCGACGAGCTGGGCCTCGCCCGCCCCGCGCTCGCAGCCCCCGCCGGTGCAGTGGGCACCCGGCTCGTCCGCTGGGGCCTCAGCGCCGTTGGCTGACCCGCCCCGCCCTCTCGCCCCGCACCCCCACCAGCCCCGCACCCGCACTCGCACCCGACGCCATTGGTCACCAATCACGTCCCAGCGGCCCTTATGAACGATCCAAACGTCACTGGTGACCAATGGAGTCGGGGTGCGGGCGGTGCGGGCGGTCTGCGACCACTCTGGCTCACCCCAGCGACAAGATCAGGCGAGGCGCTCGGCCGGAGCCGCCGCCGTGGCCACGAAGTGCTGCGGCGCGCCCAGCCCCGCCTCGGCGAAGGCCCGCGCCACCGCGGCCGCCACCTGGTCACCGGTCCCGCGGCGCACCAGGGCGATCGCGGAGCCGCCGAACCCGCCGCCCGTCATACGCGCTCCCAGGGCACCCTCGGCGCGGGCGGTGTCGGCGACCAGGTCGAGCTCGGTCCCCGTGACCTCGTAGTCGTGGCGCAGCGACTCGTGGGACGCGTCGAACAGCCGCCCCACCTCGGCGAAGTCGCCGGCCGAGAGCGCCTCCACGCAGTCGCGGACCCGCTGGATCTCGGTGACCACGTGCCGCACCCGACGGCGCTGCACCTCGTCGTCCAGCCGGGACAGCGTCGACTCCAGCTCGGAGGACGCGATCTCGCGCAGCGACACGATCCCCAGCGCCTCGGCGGCGGCCTCGCAGGCGCTGCGGCGCTCGCCGTACTGGCCGTCCGTCAGGGCATGCGTGGCGCGGGTGTCGACGACGAGCAGCTCGAGGTCGTGCGCGTCGAGGTCGAAGGGCACCAGGCGCGTCGACCCGTCGCGGCAGTCGAGCAGCAGCGCGTGGCCCTCGGCGCAGCGCATCGCGGCGGCCTGGTCGAGCCCGCCGGTGGGGGCCTCGGCGATGACGTTCTCGGCGCGCATGCACACCTCGGCGAGCCGTGATCGGCCCTCGTCGGAGTCGAGCAGCCCGAGGCCGAAGAGGTCCGAGGCGGCGGCCCCCACGCAGCCCTCGAGCGCCGCCGAGGAGGACAGGCCCGCCCCGATCGGCACGTCGGAGGCCACGGCGACGTCCAGGCCGTGCACCTCGTGACCCGCGTCCCGCAGCGCCCACAGCACCCCGGCCGCATAGGACGCCCACCCGCCCGGCGTGCCGGCGGCGACGTCGGAGAGCTCCACCTCCGCGCGGCTGTCCGGTATGTCGGCGGACACCAGCACGAGCCGGTCGTCGTCACGCCGTCGGGCTGCGGCATACGCGCGGTGGGGCAGGGCGATGGGCAGGCACAGGCCGTCGTTGTAGTCGGTGTGCTCGCCGATGAGGTTGACGCGTCCGGGGGCCGCCCAGACCCCGGACGGCTCGGCCCCGAAGGTCTCGCGGAAGGTCTCCTCGGCGCGGTCGCGTGCGCTGGTCACGGTGTTCTCCTCACGGTGCGATCGCACGGTGCGATCCTCATGGGTTGTGCTCAGGTCGGGTGGCTCGGTGCGACGAGTCTCGCCGAGCGCAGCTCGTCCAGCGCGGTCAGACCGACGCCACGACGACGTCGGGGACGTGCTCGGACAGGGCGGCCCGGTCGTGGTCGCCGAGCAGCGAGTCGGTCACGACGACGTCGGCGCGGCTGAGCGGGACCACGCCGGCGAGAGCGACGACGCCCGCCTTGGTGTGGTCGACGAGCACGACGAGGCTGCGACCGCAGTCGATCATCGCCTGGGCCGTGGCGACCTCGGCGAGGTTGGGGCAGGTGAACCCCGCCTCCGGGTCGAAGCCGTGGAAGCCGTGGAAGACCAGGTCGACGTGCAGCCCCCGCAGCGCCGAGATCGCGACCGGTCCCACGAGCGCGTGGGAGCGGGTGCGCACGCCTCCGGTGACGACGACCTGGCTGGAGCGGGGCAGCGCGTCGAAGAGCAGGTCCGCGGTGTCCGTGCTGTTGGTCACGACGGTGAGGTCCTCGACGTCCGCCACGGTCGCGGCGAAGGCGTAGGTCGTCGTCCCCGCCGAGATGGCGATCGTCATGCCGGGCTTGACCAGCTCACGGGCGGCCTGGGCGATGGCCTGCTTGGCGGCGAGCTCGCGGGTCGCCTTGGCCGCGAAGCCCGGCTCGTCGCTGGCGCCGGGACCGACCGAGGTGGCGCCCCCGTGCACGCGACGCACGAGCCCGAGCCGGTCGAGCTCCTCGAGGTCGCGCCGGATGGTCATCTCCGAGACGCCGAGGGCGTCTGCGACGTCGACGACCCGGATGGCGCCCGACGACTGCACCTCCTTGAGGAGGGTGTCCCTGCGCTGGTGGGGGAGCACGGACCTCAGTCCCTCTCGGTCCCGGTCTCGCGGATGACGGCGATCCCGCCGGCGGCCAGCTCGACGCGTCCCTCGACCGGGGCGTCCGCCACGACGTCGTGCCCCGACGCCGTCACCTCGGCGGTGGTGTCGCCGTGGTTGATCGCGAAGAGCCAGGACCCGCGGTCGCCGGACCGCCGCACGAGCTCGACGCCGGGTGACGCCTCGGCCACGCGGTCGATGCCCGCCTCCGCGCGCAGCCCGTCGAGCAGGCGGCGCCAGCCCTCGTCGTCGAGGAGGGTGCTGACGTATGTCGCCGAGCCGCCGCCCTCGACGCGGCGGCGGGTCACGGCGGGGCCACCGTCGAGCGGCCCGTCGGCGTAGCGCGCCAGCACCTCGCAGTCGACGGCGTCGAGGTCCTCGGACCACACGGTGCCGGTCGTGCCGTCGTCGAGCCGCACCTGCTCGCCGACGCGGAGGGGGGAGAACTCCTGGCAGCGCACGCCCAGCAGGTCGCGGAACGCGCCGGGGTAGCCGCCGAGGCGGATGTGGTCGTGCTCGTCGACGATGCCGGAGAAGTAGGTGACGACGACGTGCGCCCCGCGTGCGGCGGCGTCGGCGACGGCGGTGGCGTGCTCGGCGCGCACGAGATAGAGGGTGGGGACCACGACGACGTCGTAGCCCTCGAGGTCCGCGCCCGGGTGCACGACGTCCGCCGTGACGTGCAGGTCGCGCAGCGCGCGGTGCACCGCCAGCGCGGCGTCCGGGTAGTCGAGGGCCTCCGACGGCAGGGCGGGTCCGCCGGCGGCCCACTGCGCCTCGTAGTCCCACAGGACCGCCACGCGTGCCTCGACGCGGCTGCCGAGGAGGTCCGGCATACGGCCGAGGATCTCGCCGAGGCGGCTGACCTCGGCGAACCGACGGGTGTCCGGGCCGGCGTGGGGCAGCATCGCCGAGTGGTACTTCTCGGCGCCGGCCCGCGAGGCCCGCCACTGGAAGTAGCCCACGGTGTCCGCGCCGTGCGCGACGTGGGACAGGCTGTCGCGCAGCAGCTGCCCCACGGGCTTGGCCGGGTTGACGGGCTGCCAGTTGACCGCGCTGGTGGAGTGCTCCATGAGCATCCAGGGCCGGCCCCCGGCAACGCCGCGGGTGATGGCGGCGGACAGCGACAGCTCGGCGGTGGGGTCGGGCAGGGCGTCCACCCGGTAGTGGTCGGTGCTGACCACGTCCACGTGCGAGGCCCAGGAGTGGTAGTCGAGGTGACGGAACCCGGTCATCGTCATGAAGTTGGTGGTGACGGGGACGCCGGGCGACAGCTCGCGCAGGACCGCCAGCTCGGCGTCGTGCTGGGCGAGCAGCTGGTCGGACTGGAAGCGCTTGTAGTCCAGGACCTGCGTGGGGTTGTTGATCGTGGGCGTGGCCCGCGGGGGCAGGACGTGCTCCCAGTCGGTGTAGCGCTGGCTCCAGAAGGCCGTCCCCCACGAGTCGTTGAGCGCCTCGAGGGTGCCGTGCCGGGCCTGCAACCAGGTGCGGAAGGCCGCCGCGCAGCGGTCGCAGTAGCACGGGACGTTGTGGCAGCCGTACTCGTTGGACACGTGCCACATCGCGAGGGCCGGATGGTCGTGGTAGCGCCGGGCCATCTGGGCCGTGAGCGCGACGGCGTGGTCGCGGAACGTCGTCGAGCTGGGGCACCAGGCCTGCCGCGAACCCTGACCGAGCACGTGCCCCTCGCGGTCCACCGGGAGCGTGTCGGGGTGCTCCTGGCTCAGCCAGACCGGCGGGGCCGCGGTGGCGGTGGCCAGGTCGACCGCGATGTCCGCGGCCGCCAGCTTGTCCATGATCGTGTCGAGCCACTCGAACTCGTAGACGCCCGCCTTGGGCTCGAGCCAGGACCAGGAGAACACCCCGAGCGTGACGAAGGTGACCCCCGCCCGGTGCATGAGCTCGACGTCCTCGTCCCACGTGCTGCGGGGCCACTGCTCGGGGTTGTAGTCCCCGCCGTAGGCCACGCCGTTGTCAGGCCACTGTCGCATGCGGTCCATCGTGTGAGACATTGTGCGAGTTGTCAACAGAAGTGCACATAGGTCTTGACAGGGGCTGGCGTGCGGGTGAACGAACGTCGCCAACTGAGCGGAAATGTGTGAGTGGCGACTTTGCTATGACCGAGCCGCACATCGCACGCCCCGCTACTTCATCGTCGAAGGAGCCGTCATGCCGCGTCCGTCCTCCGAGGGCGAGTACCTCGCCTCGCTGGTCCCCTCCTCCGTCCGCGCGCACCAGCCGAGCCGCCGGAGCATCCTCAAGGGCGTCGCCGGGTTGGGGGCGGCGGCCACGCTGCCCGCGCTGCTGGCCGCCTGCGGCGGTGGCGGCGGCTCGTCGTCCGGCTCCGCCACGGGCACCCTCAAGCTCGGGTCCAACCAGTCGGACGCGGTGCCCAAGGCCGCGGTGGAGGCGATCGTCAAGGGCTTCGAGGCCGCCAACCAGGGCCTCGACGTCGCGATCAACACCATCGACCACAACTCCTTCCAGGAGAACATCAACACCTACCTGCAGGGCTCGCCGGACGACGTGTTCACCTGGTTCGCCGGCTATCGCATGCGCTTCTTCGCCGAGAAGGGGCTGATCGGTGACGTCTCCGACGTCTGGGGCTCCGGCGCGGCCTACAGCGAGGCGGTCAAGAAGGCCTCGACCGGCGCCGACGGCAAGCAGTACCTCGTGCCCACGACCTACTACCCGTGGGCGGTCCACTACCGCAAGAGCGTCTTCGACAAGCACGGCTACACGGTGCCCAAGACCCTCGACGAGCTCGTCGCGCTGGCCGGGCGCATGAAGAAGGACGGGCTGGCGCCGATCGCGTTCGCCGACAAGGACGGCTGGCCGGCGATGGGCACCTTCGACATCCTCAACCTGCGCGTCAACGGCTACGACTTCCACGTCAACCTGATGGCGGGCAAGGAGGACTGGTCGGGGGCCAAGGTCAAGAAGGTCTTCGACGTGTGGCGCCAGCTGCTCCCGGTCCACCAGCCCGACTCGCTCGGACGCACCTGGCAGGAGGGGGCCCAGTCGCTGCAGAGGGGCCAGTCCGGCATGTACTACATGGGCACCTTCCTGGCGCAGCAGTTCGCCAAGGGCGCCGAGCAGGCCGACCTCAAGTTCTTCAACTTCCCGGAGATCGACTCGACCATCGGTGCGGACGCCATCGACGCCCCGATCGACGGCTACATGATGTCCAAGCGCCCCCGCAACCAGGAGGGCGCCAAGAAGCTGCTCGGCTACCTCGCGACCGGTCCGGCGCAGGACACGCTCGTCCAGGCCGACCCGTCCGTCATCGCCTGCTCGGACCAGGCCACGACGGCGAAGTACACGCCTCTGCAGAAGGCCTCCCTGGACTTCGTCGAGCAGGCCAAGTCGATCGCCCAGTTCCTCGACCGTGACTCGCGGCCCGACTTCGCCTCGACGGTCGTGACCCCCGCCCTGCAGTCGTTCATCAAGAACCCCGGCGACGTCGACTCGATCGTGAGCCAGATCGAGAAGCAGAAGAAGACCATCTTCACCTCATGAGCACCACGACAGCGTCGACGCGTCGCCGCCCTTCTCGTCGGGGGACGCGGTTGTCGGGAGGGGACCGGGTCACCATCGCGCTGATGGTCCTGGTGCCCACCCTCGTGGTGGTCGGCCTGGTGTGGCTGCCCGCCATCGCGACGGTCGTGCTGTCCGTCTTCGACTGGGACGGCCTCTCGCCGTTCTCCGAGGCCGTCCCGGTCGGCGGGCAGTTCTACGACGAGGCCGTCAACACCTATCCGGCGTTCTGGCCCGCCATCCAGCACAACCTGATCTGGCTGGCGGTCCTGTTCTTCGTCGCGACGCCGCTCGGGATGTTCCTCGCCGTGCTGATCGACCGCGAGTCCCGGGGCACCAAGTTCTACCAGTCGTCCTTCTACCTGCCGGTCGTCCTGTCGATGGCCCTCGTCGGCTTCATCTGGCAGCTGATGTTCTCCCGGGACCAGGGCTTCATCAACGCCGTCACGGGGTGGACGATCGACTGGTACGGCGACTCGAGCTACAACCTGTGGGCCGCCCTCATCGCGACCACCTGGCGGCACACGGGCTACATCATGCTGCTCTACCTCGCCGGCCTCAAGGGCGTCGACCTGTCGCTGCGGGAGGCGGCCAAGGTCGACGGGGCGGGGGAGCGTCAGACCTTCTTCAAGGTCGTGTTCCCGGTGCTGGCCCCGATCAACATCATCGTCCTGGTCGTCACGGTCATCGAGTCCCTGCGGGCCTTCGACCTCGTGTGGGTCATCAACAAGGGACGCAACGGCCTCGAGCTGATCTCCACCGAGGTGACGCGCAACATCGTCGGCGAGGCCCAGCGCATCGGCTTCGGCTCGGCGCTGGCGACGATCATGCTCGTGATCTCGTCCCTCTTCATCGCCGTCTACCTGCGCATCGTCATGAAGGAGGAGAAGTGAGCACCACGACCGAGGTGCTGCGGCCCAGCGGCCGGCGCCCGATGACCGCGGGCCGGTGGGCGACGCACGGCTTCCTGCTGGTGATGGCCCTTCTGTGGCTGTTCCCGCTCGGCTACGCCGTGCTCGCCAGCCTGCGGTCCTACGACTACACCGCGCAGCACGGCTATCTGTCCTTCGGCGGCTTCACCCTCGACAACTACCGCAACGCCTGGGAGCAGGCCGACTTCACGCAGAAGTTCCTCAACTCCGCCATCATCACGGTGCCGGCGGTGCTGCTGACCCTGGCCCTGGCCTGCTCCATCGCCTTCGTGGTGGCGCGGTTCAGCTCGCGGTGGAACCTCGTGCTGCTCGCGGTGTTCACCGCCGCCAACCTCCTGCCCCCGCAGGCGCTGCTGATCCCGGTCTTCCGGCTCTTCCAGCGGGCCGAGGTGCCCTTCTGGTTCAGCGACTCGGGCACCCTGCTGGACAGCTACTGGGGGCTGATCATCGTCAACGTCGCCTTCCAGACGGGCTTCTGCGCCTTCGTGCTGAGCAACTACATGAAGACCATCCCCAAGGAGCTCTACGAGTCGGCGATGGTCGACGGGGCCAGCGTCTGGCGGCAGTTCTGGCAGATGACGCTCCCGCTGTGCCGACCGCCGCTCGCGGCTCTGGCGACCCTCGAGGTGACCTGGATCTACAACGAGTTCTTCTGGGCGACGGTGCTGATGCAGAGCGGTGACAAGTACCCCGTCACCAGCTCGCTGAACAACTTGCGGGGCCAGTTCTTCACGGACAACAACCTCGTCGCGGCGGGCTCGCTGATCGTGGCCGTGCCCACCCTCGCCATCTACTTCGCCCTCCAGAAGCACTTCGTCGCCGGGCTGACCCTCGGGGCGACCAAGGGCTGACGGCCGTCGAGTTGCCCCCGACACCCCCTGGACACGAAAGTGGTGCCATGAGCCACGACGGACTCGCGCGCGCGCAGCAGGTCATGACCGACGCCGGGGTCCACCCCACGGCGATCGAGGTCTTCAGCCACTACTACGGCGAGCTGGAGGGCGGGGCCACCGGCGTCATCCTCGAGGACTCGATCCGGCCGTTGACCGACCCGCCGTCGTTGGAGGCGGCCGACATCGACGAGGAGACGGCGCGCGAGGCGCTGGGCCGGACCGTCGTGATCAAGCTCAACGGCGGGCTGGGCACGTCGATGGGCATGAGCAAGGCCAAGTCGCTGCTGCCCGTGCGGGACGGCAAGTCCTTCCTGGACATCGTGGTGCAGCAGGTGCTGGCGGCGCGCGAGCGCTACGGCGTGCGGCTGCCGCTGCTGCTGATGGACTCCTTCAACACGCGGGCCGACACGCTGGCCGCCCTGGAGCACTACCCCGACCTGCAGGTCGAGGACCTCCCGCTGGACTTCCTGCAGAGCCAGGAGCCCAAGCTGCGCACGGACGACCTGACGCCCGTCGAGTGGCCGGACGACCCGCAGCTCGAGTGGTGCCCGCCGGGCCACGGCGATCTCTACCCCTCGCTGCTGTCCTCCGGCATCCTGGCGGCGTTGCTGGACAAGGGCTTCCGCTACGCCACGGTCAGCAACGGCGACAACCTCGGCGCCTCCCCGGACGCCCGCCTCGCCGGCTGGTTCGCGTCCTCGGGCGCGCCCTACGCCGCCGAGGTGTGCCAGCGGACCGCCATGGACCGCAAGGGCGGTCACCTCGCGATCCGCAAGGACGACGACCAGCTGATCCTGCGCGACACCGCGCAGACCGCGGACGACGAGATGGACTTCTTCACCGACGAGCACCGCCACCCGTTCTTCCACACCAACAACCTGTGGCTGGACCTGCAGCGCCTGCACGACGAGCTGACGGCGCGCGACGGCGTCCTCGGGCTGCCGCTCATCCGCAACGTCAAGACCGTCGACCCCAAGGACGCCAGCAGCCCCGAGGTCTACCAGATCGAGTCCGCGATGGGCGCGGCCGTCGAGGTCTTCGAGGGGGCCCAGGCGATCGAGGTGCCGCGCAGCCGCTTCCTCCCGGTCAAGACGACCAACGAGCTCATGCTGCTGCGCTCGGACGTCTACGACCTGCGCGAGGACGGCACCCTGGCCATGCAGGTCGACGCGGCGCCGGTGATCTCCTTGGACAGCAAGCACTTCAAGCGGATCGGCGACTTCGAGCAGCGGGTGCCGGAGCGCCTGCCGTCGCTGCGCGAGGCGACCCGGTTCACCGTCGAGGGGGACTGGTCCTTCGGGGACGACGTCGTCGTCAAGGGCGACGTCACGCTCCCCGACGAGGGCGCGCCCAGCCGCGTCGAGGACGGCGCCGTCCTGCAGGGCTGAGACACCGGCCGTATGCCGGGGACCGAGCGGTTCCGGCATACGGCCTGGGCTCCTGCCACCCCTGACCGGACCCGCCCGCACGACCCAACACCGCCCGGACCACCCCCCCCGACCTGCCAGAATGAGAGCCATGTCCTCCCAGCTCACCGCCCGCCCGCGCACGCTGTCCGGCATGCAGCCGACCTCCGACTCGCTGCATCTCGGCAACCATCTCGGCGCGCTGGTCAACTGGGTGGCGCTGCAGGAGCAGTTCGACGCGTTCTACTTCATCGCCGACCTGCACTCCCTCACGGTGGCGACCGACCCCGAGCTGATCCGGCGACGCACGCGCGTCACGGCGGCGCAGTACCTCGCGGCGGGCGTCGACCCCGAGCGCTCCACGCTGTTCGTCCAGAGCCACGTCTCCGAGCACACCGAGCTGTCGTGGATCCTGTCCTGCCAGACCGGGTTCGGCGAGGCCAGCCGCATGACGCAGTTCAAGGACAAGACCGCCAAGGGCCACGCGGCCAACGTCGGGCTGTTCACCTACCC
>NZ_DCYC01000096.1:0-2399 GCF_002330965.1 Arsenicicoccus sp. UBA2120 | reverse complement strand
TGGAGATCACCCGCGACCTGGCGATCCGGTTCAACCAGCGCTACGGCGACACCCTGGTCGTGCCTGAGCCGCACATCGTCAAGGAGGGCGCCAAGATCCAGGACCTGCAGGACCCGACGGCCAAGATGAGCAAGTCCGCCGCCAGCGACAAGGGCCTGATCAACCTCCTGGACGACCCGGCCAAGAGCGCCAAGAAGATCCGCTCTGCCGTCACCGACACCGAGGCCGTCGTCCGCTACGACCCCGAGACCAAGGCGGGCGTGTCCAACCTGCTGACGATCCACTCGGTCCTGTCCGGCACGTCGGTCGCCGAGCTCGAGGCCCACTTCGAGGGCAAGATGTACGGCGACCTCAAGAAGGAGACCGCCGACGTGCTCGTCGAGTGGGTCACGCCGTTCCGCGACCGGGCCAACGAGCTGCTCGAGGACCCCGCCGAGCTCGACCGCATCCTCGCTGCCGGTGCCGAGCGCGCCCGCGAGGTGGCCTCGGCCACGCTGGGCCGGGTCTACGACGCCGTCGGCCTGCTGCGACCGGCCGGGCACCGCTGAGCCTGGAGGAGTGACGGTGCCGGTCATCGGAGTCTCGATCGCCATCCCCGAGCCCTGGGGGTGCGAGCTGCAGCGCGCGCGGCTGTCCTACGGCGACGAGCAGGCGCGCGGCATCCCGACGCACGTGACGGTGCTGCCGCCGACGGAGGTCGACGACGCCGCGATGGACGGCATCCACGAGCACCTGCTGCGGTCCGCCGCGTCGGTCGCGCCGTTCACGCTCGAGCTGCGCGGCACCGGGACCTTCCGCCCGGTCTCGCCGGTGGTGTTCATCCAGGTCGCGCGCGGGATCCCGGCCTGCGAGCAGCTCGAGGCGACGGTCCGGCGCGGTGTGCTGGAGCGCGACCTGAGCTTCACCTACCACCCGCACGTGACGGTGGCGCACGGCCTGCCGGAGGACGCCCTGGAGCAGGCGTTCGTCGAGCTCGCCGACTACCACGCGCAGTTCACCGTCGGCGAGTTCTCGCTCTACGTCCAGGGCGACGACGAGGTATGGCGTCCCATCCGCCGCTACCCGCTCGGGGACGCTAGCCAGGCCTACGTCAGCTGCGGCAGCTGATCCTGCCGCTGCGCTCAGCGCCCTCGACCTGCTCAGCGCTTGCGCCCGAGGCGCCGCGTCAGGAGGGCGCCGGCGGCGAGCACCAGCACGGCGAGCACGCCTGCGCCCCACCACGTCTGGAGGGCGCGTGCCACACCCGTCGGCTGCGACGTCTGTCCCGCGGTGGTGGAGCTGGAGGTGGGCGCCGGCACTGGCGTCACCGTGGGCGGCACCGAGGGGGAGGCGCTGGGCGTGCCGGTCGGGGTCGCCGGCGGCGTCGTGTCCAGGGTGCCCACGCCGCTGACCTTGGTGCCGTGGGCGAACGCCCAGTCCATCATGGCGGCCACGTGGTGCCAGTCGGCCGTGTCGGAGCACATGAAGCTCACGACATAGGACCGGCCACCCCGCGTGGCGGACCCGATGAACGTGCGGTGGGCCCCCGTCGTGTAGCCCGTCTTGACCCCCGTCGCGCCCGGGTAGTTCATGAAGAAGTGGTTGAGGTTGGGCACGGCATAGGGCGTCACCACGGTGCCGTCGGGCTGCTTGGCGCCGGGGAAGGGCATCTCGCGCGTGCCGACATAGGACCGGAAGTCCTTGCGCTGCATCGCCGCTCGCCCGATCACGACCAGGTCGTAGGCGCTGCTGCGCTGCCCCTGTGCGTCCAGCCCTGACGGGTCGACAGCCACAGTGTCGCGGGCGCCGAGCCCGGCCGCGGTGGCGTTCATGCGCTGCAGGGTGCCCGCGACGCCGCCCGGCGCCGACCGGGCCAGGGCATAGGCCGCGTCGTTGGCGGACTGCATCAGCAGCGCGCCGTAGAGCTGGTGCACGGGATAGGGGTTGCCGGCCACCATGCCTACCCGCGTGCCCTCGGCGGCCTGGTCGGACGCGGTCGCGGTGACGACCCGCTTGGGTCGAGCTGCGGCATGACGGTGAGCGCGGTGAGGGTCTTGAGCGTGCTGGCGGGATAGAGGTGGGCGTGGGGGGCCTTGGCGGCCAGGATCGTGCCGGTCTGCTGGTCGGCGAGCACGTATGACGTCGCGTCGAGCTGCGGGGGCTGCGGCACGCCCGCGGGCACCGCCGTGACGATGCCGCTGGTGCCGAGTTGGTCGCCGCCGACGGGGTGCTCACCGGCTCGGACCACTGGCGCGGGGTAGTAGCTCGGGCTCGGGGTGGCCGTGGGCGTCGGCGTCGGGCTGGCCGTGGCGCCGGCGCGGCCACGGCGGGTGGGCGGTGCAGGTGGTGGCGGCACGCGCGTGCCGGCGCACGGGGTGCGGGTGACCGCGAAGGTCGGCGTCGGTGCCGGTGTCGGCGCG
>NZ_DCYC01000095.1:0-52684 GCF_002330965.1 Arsenicicoccus sp. UBA2120 | reverse complement strand
GCGTGGATCGTGCGGGGCGTCCGTGGGGCCTCGACGGGCAAGGTCTATCGCTGCCCGGGCTGCCAGCAGACCCTGAGCGATGCCATCGCGCACGTCGTGGCGTGGCCGGCCGAGGGGCTGCGAGGGCTGCCGGACCGGCGGCACTGGCACACCCCGTGCTGGTCCGCCCGGGACCACCGCCACTAGCCCCCGGCATACGGTCCGTCGACCTTTCGTCCGTCCGTCCCCACCGCCCGCCGTCCCGCGACCGCCCATCGTCCCGACACACCGCCCGCCGCCCAGACACCGCCCCTACCGTCAGAGGAGCCGAACCCCCTTGCCCAGCCACGAGATCCGTGCCAACACCGTCCTCCCATCCCGCAGGGAGGAGATCGAGCTGCACACCGCCGACGGCCTCCGGCTCGTCGGAGAGCTCGCGCTCCCCGTGGACCGCGACCCCGTGGCGACCCTGGTGACGCTGCACCCCCTGCCGACCCACGGCGGCTTCATGGACAGCCACGTCTACAAGAAGGCCGCCAACCGGCTTCCGGCCCTGGCCGACATCGCCGTGCTGCGCTTCAACACCCGCGGTACGAGCTCGCCGCGCGGCACCAGCGAGGGGGAGTTCGAGCACGCCGAGGGGGAGCGCTTCGACGTGGCGGCGGCCATCGAGTACGCCGAGTTCCACGAGACTCCGCCGCTGCCGCACCGCTGGCTCGTCGGCTGGTCCTTCGGCACGGACCTGACCCTGATGTACGGCCTCGACCCGGCCATCGAGGGCGCGATCCTGCTCAGCCCTCCGCTGCGCTGGACCGGGTCCGAGCACCTGCGCGAGTGGGCGGTCGACGGACGGCCCCTCGTGGCGCTGGTGCCGGAGCACGACGACTACCTGCAGCCCGCCGAGGCGCGGGAGAAGTTCTCGGTCGTGCCGCAGGCCGAGGTCGTCGGCGTCGACGGGTGCAAGCACCTGTGGGTGGGGGAGACCTACGTCCGCCGCGCCCTGGACGAGATCGTCGCGCGGGTGCGACCGGGCTTCGGCCCCCTGCCGACGACGTGGGACGGCGAGGTCGTCGAGGACTGAGCGCCTGCGACGTCCCCTCAGTCGCGCTTGGCGTCCACGACGTCGACCAGCGCGCCCACGTCGCTCAGCCCCGACATCTCCGCGTCGGACAGGTGGATCCCGAAGGCGTTCTCCACGCTGAACATCAGGCTCACGTGCGCCAGGGAGTCCCAGCCGTCCACCTGGTCGGCGACGGTCTCGCGCGTCAGTGTGAGGTCGGGATCGGCCAGGACGTCGCGAAAGATCTCCTGGACCTGCTCGAGGGTGGTCGGCTCGGTCATCGATGCTCCTTCAGGGCAGGCAGCGCGACGGCGACATAGGTCGGCGGCTGCGGGAGGGGGCGGGTGAGGTCGAGGCTCCAGGTCTGCGGGGCGTCCGGGTCCTGAGGCCGGGGTGCGGCGTCGGCAGCGTCGGGCCTGACGCCCGCGTCGGCAGCGTCGGCACGACGCTCGTCGCGGGTGAACCCGCTGGACCGGTAGACGTCTCGCGAGGGGGTGTTCTTTGCGGTGGGCACGAAGTCGCCGCGCAGGCGCGCGAACCCGGCGTCGCGGGCGTGCTCGGCCAGTGCGACGAGCAGGCTCTGCTCGACGGTGCGCCCGATCACGCGGCAGGACATCACGAAGGTGTCCACGACCAGGTCGTCCCCGTCCGGCACGGCGACGAGCGCCGCGACCAGGCCGTGGTCGTCGAAGCGGTCCCGCACGCGCATCCCCCACACGACGGCCCGGTCGACGCCGGCGAGACGCTGCACGTCGGCCGCCGAGTGACGTCGGCCGGTGAGGTTGAACTGGTTGGTCTTGCCGATGAGCTGCACGATCCGCTGGGCGTTGACCTCGTCCAACGGCTCGATCGTGGCCGCGAGCTCGAGCCCGGCGAGGAAGTCCTCCCGAGAGCCGGCCTGCGCGGCGAACGCGCCGGCCTGTGCGCGGGCGCGGTACTGCGCGGTGCGGCGGGTGTCCTCGTGCGTCAGGGCGACGGCCTGCAGCCCCGGGAACCGAGCGATGGTGCGGAGGTACTCGGTCGGTGCGGCCGGCAGCTCGACGACACCGACCTGGGGCAGCGCCTGCCGGACGGCCTCCCGCTCGACGGGGTTGTCGTCGACGAAGACCAGGGCGTCGAGCCCGAGGTCCAGGTGTGCGGCCACCCGCTGCACGGCGAGCGGCTTGTCGTCCCAGGACGCCTCGAACGCGACGATGTCGTCCAGGGTCAGCCGCATGTCCGGGTGGCGTTCGAAGGGCTCCCGCGCGTCGTCGGGGTTGTTCTTGCTGACGACCGCGAGCAGCATGCCTCGGCGGGTGAGCTCCTTGAGCCAGGCCTGGAGGTCGACGTAGGCCTCGCCGGCGGCTCCCGATCCGAGCTGGATCCCGCCGACGCCGTCCTCGCCGACGACACCGCCCCACAACGTGTTGTCCAGGTCCAGCACGACGACCTTGCGTCCGAGCCCCAGGGCCGAGGCCGTGACGTCGAGGATCGCGGTGGCGAGGGTGGGGAGCGCCGCCAGGCCGACGGCGTGCTTGGAGTGGTACCAGTAGCGCGGGTCGTGCCACTGCGCCTCGCCGACCCGGGCGGCCACCGTCTCGGCATCCACGAGGTGCACGCCGTCGGGGGCTGCTGCCGCCAGCTCCAGCCCGAGGCGGCGGATCATCGCGACGCGGCCACCCGGCGACGCGAAGGCCAGGCCTGCGTAGGGGTCGTCGGTGGGCGGGACGAAGGTCGTCTGCACGATCCGCGCGCCGGTGCGCTCCTGCAGCACCTGCCACAGGCGCGTCCAGCGGGAGACCTCGGCGGCGACGTCCACCACCGGGTCGTCGCTGATCGGCGGCAGGTGCAGGTCACGGCGGTCGATCACGAGGGCCACCACGTCCGGCCCGAACGCGTAGAGCGCCGACGTCGGATCGTGCACCTGCTCCTCGTAGGCCCGGTAAGGGGTCTCGTGGACCTCCAGCCGGATGCCGTGCGCGAGTGCCGCCACCCGCAGCGCGACCGCGAGCTGGCCGCTCGTGTGGCTGCTCAGGAGGGCGAGGCGCACTGTCCTGCGCAGCCCGGGAGGGGCGTCGTGCCCGTCCGCGCGCTGCCACAGCTGCCCGAGGAGACGGTCGGCGGCGAGCCAGGTGGTCAGGTCGTCCGTCTCGGTGGCCACCCGCCCCAGGGTGGCGAGGCCCTGCGCGAGGTCGTGCTCGGCCAGCTGCCCGCGGGCGCGGGCGATCAGCTCCCCGGCCATCAGCGGACCGTGGGGATGCGCAGGACCCGGGGCTGCTGGTCCACGACGGTGGCGCCCTCGGGGACGTTGGTCATGATCGTGGTGTTGGGTCCGAGGTTGGCCCCGTCGCCGACCCGGACACCCCCGACGATCGCGCAACCCGCGCCGATGGAGACGCCGTTGCCGATGCGCGGCGCCTGCCGACGGAAGGTCTCGGGCTTGCCGCTGCCGGCGCCGAGCGTGACGTTCTGCCGGATGACGCAGTCGTCGCCGATCGTGGCGTGCGGGTGGATGACGATGCCGCTCTGGTGCGCGATCCGCACACGCCGGCCGAGCGCGACCGTGCGGGGGAGCTCGATGCCGTAGACGTTGCGGCACACCAGATATCCGGCCCGGCTGACCAGGTCTGCGGGGACCCGCGCCCACCGGGGCGCCTCGCCGGCGTCCACCCAGGCGCCGATCCGCGCCGACGCCACGGCCTGGAATCCTGGCGTCGTGACGTCGCCGTCGTGAGCCTGGCGGTCCTCGCGCAGCTGGTCCACCACCGAGAGGTGGGTCCGCAGCCACCTGACCCAGGGCCGTCGTGGCACGATCGTCGGCGTTGTCGTCGGCGTAGTCGTGCTCTCCACCGTCATGCGATTCCCCCTCGCGCTCTCGACAACACTCACGTTATGGCAGGGTTGCGTCCGGGGTGCGGCTGGGGCTGGGGGGGCGGCGCAAGGTTCACCGGACCGGGCGCTCACCATCACGAAGCATCACGCTGGGTCAGCAGCAGGTGAGCGGCAGGTCACAGGCGTCGCTGACGCGGGACGAGCACCTCCTCGTAGAGCAGGAGCAGCGCCGCGGCCGTCGGGATCGCCAGCAGCGCACCCAGCATGCCCAGCAGCGTGCCGCCGGCGAGGGCCGCGACCACCGTGACCGCCCCGGGCACCGCCACGGTGCGCTGCATGATCCGCGGCACGATGATGTAGTTCTCGACCTGCTGGTAGATCACGTAGTAGACGAGCAGGATCAGCCCTGTCTGCGGGCTCTGGATCAGGCCGGCGCCGGTCACGAGCGCTCCACCCAGGGCGGCTCCGACCATGGGGATCAGCCCGAGGAACGCGACCGTGACGGCGAGCACCTCGGCATACGAGACTCCCAGGATCCTCATGGCGATCCAGCTGAGCAGGCCGTTGATCGTGGCCACGCCCACCTGGCCGATCGCATAGCTGCCGACCCGCCGCATCATCTCCTCGGAGAGGTAGACGACCCGCGCGCGACGGCTGGCCGGGACGACGGCGTAGGCCGCCTTCTTGGTCGTGGGCAGGCTGGCGAGGAAGTAGAGCGTGAGGATGAGGACCGTGAAGGTCTGGAAGATGCCGCTGCCGAGCGCCTGCCCCGCCCCGATGAGCCCGCCCGCCACCGTGGACAGGAAGGTCTGGTCGCGCAGCCGCTCGGTGAGCTGCTGCTGCACCTGCGCCGTGAGGTTGTAGTCCTTGTCGAGGTTCTGCACCCAGGGCTGGCCGAGGAGCTGGGTGACGTAGTCGGGGGCGTTTTTGATCAGGGCGGAGGACTGCTCGACGACCGGCGGGACGACGAGGCCCGCCAGGAGCGCGAAGACGACGAGCAGGCCGAGGAACACGATCCCGACCGCGGCGCCGCGGCGCAGCCCACCCGTCACGAGCCGCTGGACCAGCGGGTCGAGGGCGAGGGTGAGGAAGAACGCGACGGTCAGCAGGGTCAGCGTGAGGCTGAGCGCGCCGATCATGCTCCACAGCGTCGCGGCGGCGAGCACGCCGATGGCGCCGACGAAGCCGATGGTGAACGGCGACTGATGGATCAGCGGGACCCCCGTCCGCGTGGGGGCCGAAGGTGTCGCGCCGGACGTGGTCGTCGTGGTGGTCGGGTCGCCGGTCCCTGACGCCGTCGGCTCGACCGTCCCGCCGGTCAGCGTGGTGTCCACGCCCCCGCCCACGTCCCCGCCCACACTCTCGCCCGCGTCCCCGCCCACCGGGAGGTCGGCGGCGTCGCGCCTGATCCGGTTGCTCTCGGCCAGGGCCTCGCGCTGGCGGGCGCGATAGGCGTGCCAGCGGCGACGTGCCGCGACCGTCCGGTCGACCAGGGGGATCCTCACGGTCCGAGGGTATGACGCGGGCCCGGCCGCCACGTGGGTCACACGCGGGCGGCCGGGCCCCTCGTCATACGGCTCAGACGTCGCGGAACCGGTCGATCTCGGTCTGGAGCTCGGCCCGCATCTCGGGCCTGGACACCCCGAGGCCCTGCTCGGGGGCGAGGGTGAGGACCCCGACCTTGCCCTGGTGGGCGTTGCGGTGGACGTCGAGCGCCGCCTGACCGACCTCGTCCATCGCGTAGGTCTTGGACAGCGTCGGGTGGATCAGGCCGCGGCGGATGAGGGAGTTGGCCTCCCAGGCCTCGCGGTAGTTGGCGAAGTGCGAGCCGACGATGGACTTGAGGTTCATCCACAGGTAGCGGTTGTCGAACTCGTGCATGTATCCGGACGTCGAGGCGCAGGTCACGATCGTGCCGCCCTTGCGCGTGACGTAGACCGAGGCGCCGAAGGTCTCGCGGCCAGGGTGCTCGAAGACGATGTCCGGGTCGTGGCCGTTGGTCAGCTCACGGATCTTGGCGCCCAGGCGCTTCCACTCCTTGGGGTCCTGGGTCTGCTCGTCCTTCCAGAACCGGTAGCCCTCGGCGTTGCGGTCGATGACCAGGTCGGCGCCCATCTTGCGGCAGATCTCGGCCTTCTCCGGGGAGGAGACGACGCAGATCGGGGTCGCGCCACCGGCCAGGGCCATCTGCGTGGCGTAGGACCCGAGGCCGCCCGAGGCGCCCCAGATGAGCACACGGTCACCGAGCTTCATGCCGGCGCCGTTGCGCGAGATGAGCTGGCGGTAGGCCGTGGAGTTGACCAGACCGGGGGAGGCGGCCTCCTCCCAGGTGAGGTGCTCGGCCTTGGGCATGAGCTGGTTGGCCTTGACGATCGCCAGCTGGGCGAGGCCGCCGAAGTTGGTCTCGAAGCCCCAGATGCGCTGCTCGGGGTCGAGCATCGTGTCGTTGTGCCCGTCGTGGTGCTCCAGCTCGACCGACAGGCAGTGGGCGACGACCTCGGTGCCGGGGGCCCAGATGTGCACGCCCGGTCCGGTGCGCAGCACGATCCCGGACAGGTCCGACCCGACGACGTGGTAGGGCAGGTCGTGGCGCTTGCCCGCGTCGCTCGTGCGGCCGTAGCGCTCGAGGAACCCGAACGTCGGGACCGGCTCGAAGATCGAGGTCCACACGGTGTTGTAGTTGATCGAGCTCGCCATGACGGCCACGAGCGCCTCGCCCGGCGCCAGCTCGGGCAGCGGGACCTCGTCGAGGTGCAGGCTCTCGCGGGGGTCCTTGTCCCGGCTCGCGCGACCCTCGAACATGCCGACCTCGTCCTTGTGCACCGTGACGGCCCGGTAGGACTCGGGGACGGCCAGGCCGGCGTAGGTCTCGGCCGACCGGTCCCCGCTCAGGATGGCGTCGCGGATGGCGGTCATGGCGTCGTTCGTCATGTCTGCTCCTCGGGCATGGGGCACCACTGCGTGCCGCCTCACCAGGGACGCTACTGGCGGGTCACCTCACGGCGATAGGGGTCTGAGACCTCCGACACAGGGGTGACGTCGCTCACGTGGCAGGGGCGTTAGCATGGCCGCACCGCCCGGGCAAGCCGAGCGCGATGGGGCAGACGGTGTCGTTCGTGCCCTGGGGGATGCGGGGGACCATGCGGGTGGGGAGGGCCGGGCTGTCGGGCCTGGGGTCGCTCGTCGTGTCGCGCCGGACGGCGCTGACCGGCGCTGTCCTGTGCGCCGTCTCTGGCGCCGGGCTCGCCGTGACGGACGACGGCCGGCTCGAGCTCGCCCTCGGCCCCACCTCCTCGCCGCAGTCGCGCCGCGCGGACCGCGACTGCGTCAGCTATGTCCGGACCCACCGGCCCGTGCTGTCGCTCACCTTCGACGACGGGCCGGACCCGCGCTACACCCCCGCGGTCCTGGACCTGCTGCGCCGGTATGACGCGCGCGCCACCTTCTTCGTCGTCGGCGCCAACGCCGCGGCCCACCCCGACCTGGTCGCGCGCATGCGGGCGGAGGGCCACGAGGTCGCCAACCACACGCACGACCACGCCCACTTGACGGAGATCTCGAACGCCGAGGTCCGCGACCAGATCGCCCGCGGCCGCCGCGTCATCGGCGACGCGGGGGCGCGGCTGCTGCGCCCGCCCGTGGGCCGCACCAGCACGTCGGTGGCCGAGGTCGCCCGGTCGCTGGGGGAGCGTCAGGCCTTCTGGAGCTCCTGCCTCGAGGCGTGCCTGCACGACGGCGCGCGCGTCGGGGGCACCGGCCTGGGCGAGGCGCTCGACCCCGGCGCGGTGGTCCTGGCGCACGACGGTGGCCGGGTGGAGGGACGCTGGGCCCAGGAGTACCCCCGCGACCAGACGGTGGAGGCGCTGCCGCACCTGCTGGAGGCCCTGGCCGCGCGAGGGCTGAGCTCCGTGCCGGTGGGCGAGCTCGTGCGCTCCGGCCGCATCCGCTGACCCCGCCGACCACGCCCCGGCTCCGCCATCCTCCGTGGTGCCGGCCAGTCCCGGTGGTGTGTTGCAGCACGCCACGGGGGCTGGTGGCGGCCACGGGGGCGGGTGGTTGCCACGGGGCTGGTGGCGGCCGGGGGGCGCCCCGGACGCGCCCCCGCAGAGTCCGGCGGGGTTCTGCGTGGTGGGCTCCGCCATCCCCCGTGGTGCCGGCCAGTCCCGGTGGTGTGTTGCAGCACGCCACGGGGGCGGGCGGCGGCCACGGGGGCGGGTGGTTGCCGCGGGGGCCGGTGGTGCCTCGGCACGGGCGAGCGCCCGACCCCGTGTGGGGCGGGCGCTCCGCCATAGAAGAAGTCAGGCTGCCGCGACCCTCCGGTTCATCCCGTGACGCCGCCGGGCCCGCAGGCGTGCCCCCTCGACCTTCCGGCGCAGCAGCGCGGGGTCGTCGAGCAGCTCGTTGGTGATGCGGACGACCTCCCACCCCTGATCGCGGATGTCGTCCTCGCGCACCTTCTCGCTGGGCAGCACACGGCCTGACACCGGGTCGGCATACTTCCCGCGCCCGTCGTACTCGAAGCAGACCCACTCGCCGTCGATGGCCCCGTCCACGCGGTAGCGCTTCAGACGACCGGTCACCGGGACCTGCGGCGTCGTCGCGTAGCCGAGGTGGTGCAGCGCCAGAGCGGAACGTGACTCCCCGGGTGACTCGCGTCGGCCGTCCGCCAGCCGGTGCACGAGCATCACTCCTGATCCGCCTCGCTCGAACGCGAGCCGCTGAGCCCACACGGCGAGGTCGTTCGCCGTCGTCCGGCCCGTGCGCACCGCCTCGTCGGCCGCCATGAGGGCGGACTCGGGGTCCAGCAGGGCGGTCTCCATGACGGCCCGAGCGACCCTGCACCCGGAGTCGAGCAGCAGGGCTTCGTGGACATAGACGCGTCCGCGACTCTCACGCGGGCACCCCGAGGTCCTCCATCGCATGTGGATCGTGGACAGGTCCGGCTCGTGCACCGGGAGGCCGAGATGGATCAGAGCGCTGTGGTGGCTCGCACGTTGATGTGGGTGGAGGTGCATCTCGATGCGTGTGTCCACCCGGTGGTGGTCCCGTGGCCACGGGAGGTCCTCGGCGGTGTACCAGCCTCGTCGCACCCGGGTGATCGTGCCGGCCTTGACCGCGCTGCGGAGATCGGAGTCGGTGACGCCGGAGGCGAGGGCGTCCTCGCGCGAGAAGAACTCACGGGCGAGCAGGGCTGGGGGGATCGACATGGACTGAGGATGTCTGCGTGGCCCATTCGCGACCAGGGTCCCGGCTGCTCCTGTGGATGGGGCGTTCCGCAACGCGTCGCGCTGTGGACGACGGGCCCTTCTGACGGGTTCCGGCGGGCGTTGGCCGGGGGATCTCACGGATTGTCGTGCTCACGATGTCGCGCAGGTGGCACCTCCCGGTGTCGGAGGTGCCCAGCAGCGTAGGTGGCGAGCCGCAGCACGCCACGGTCGCCGCTCAACGCCACGGTCGCCGCTCAACGCCACGGGGGCTGCTCCCCGCCACGGGCGGGGCGGGTCAGGACAGGGGAGGCAGGACAGGCGGGTCAGGACAGGCGGCTGGGGGCAGGACGCGGGCGCGCCCGACCCCGCGTGGGGTCGGGCGCTCCCGGCATACGGCCGAGGCCTGAGGTCAGTGCATGCCACCCGGCGCGGGCTCGACGAGCTCGACCAGCACGCCACCGGCGTCCTTGGGGTGGATGAAGTTGATCCGCGACCCCGCCGTCCCGCGCTTGGGCTCGGGGTAGAGCAGGCGCAGGCCGCGCTCCTTCAGCGTCGCGCACACGCCGTCGATGGACTCGACGCGATAGGCCATCTGCTGCATGCCGACGCCGGACTTGTCGATGAACTTGGCGATCGTGCTCTGCTCGTTGAGGGGGGCGAGCAGCTGGATGTGGGAGGTCGAGTCGCCGACCGCCATCATCGCCTCGGCGACGCCCTGCTCCTCGTTGACCTCGCGGTGGGCCATCGTCATGCCGTACTTCGTCTCGTAGAACTCGATGGCCTCGTCGAGGTCGCGGACCGCGATGCCGACGTGGTCGATGTGCGTGAACAGTCCCTGCAGCGTGTTGTCAGCCATGCCTCCAGCCTAGGACCGGGGGTCTGCGGCCACTCACCCGGGGGCCGACCGGCGGCGCGGTATGACGAGGCTCACGTCCCCGCACGACGCGACGCCCGTCACCCTCCGCAGGGCGGGGCGCCGGCACCTGGATAAGGTGGGCGGGCACGAGCCTGACCCACCACCGCTGCTGGAGGCCTCTCAATGTCCGCAACTGCCAGTCCGTCCGTCATCGTGGCCGGCGCCCGGACCCCGATGGGCCGGCTCATGGGCTCCCTCAAGGGGTTCTCCGGGGCCGACCTCGGCGCCGTCGCCATCAAGGGTGCGCTCGACAAGTCCGGCGTGGCGCCCGACCAGGTCGAGTACGTCATCATGGGCCAGGTCCTGGGCGCCGGCGTCGGTCAGATCCCCGCCCGCCAGGCCGCCGTCAAGGCCGGCATCCCGATGAGCGTCCCCGCCGTGACGGTCAACAAGGTGTGCCTGTCCGGGCTCGACGCGATCGCCCTGGCCGACCAGCTGATCCGCGCGGGGGAGTTCGACGTGATCGTGGCCGGCGGCCAGGAGTCGATGACCAACGCGCCTCACCTGCTCGCCAAGTCGCGCGACGGCTTCAAGTACGGCGACGCCACCCTGGCCGACTCGATGGTGGTCGACGGCCTGTGGGACGTCTTCACCGAGCAGCCGATGGGCCTGCTGACCGAGGCGGAGAACTCCGGCGACCTGGCGGTGTCCCGCGAGGAGCAGGACGCGTTCGCCGCGCGCTCGCACAAGCTGGCCGCGGCCGCGTGGGAGGCCGGGCGGTATGACGAGGAGGTCGTGCCCGTCACGATCCCGCAGCGCAAGGGCGACCCGATCGAGTTCCGCACCGACGAGGGCGTGCGCGGCGACACGACGACGGAGTCCCTCGGCAAGCTGCGTCCGGCCTTCACCAAGGACGGCACGATCACCGCCGGCACGGCCTCGCAGATCTCCGACGGCGCCGCCGCCGTGGTCGTCATGAGCAAGGCCAAGGCCGAGGAGCTCGGCCTCACCTGGATCGCCGAGATCGGCGCGCACGGCAACGTCGCCGGCCCCGACTCGTCCCTGCAGCAGCAGCCCGCCAACGCGATCGCCGCCGCCTGCCGCAAGGAGGGCATCGCCCCCACCGACCTCGACCTGATCGAGATCAACGAGGCCTTCGCGGCCGTGGGGATCGCCTCGACGCGCGAGCTCGGCGTGGACGCCGACAAGGTCAACGTCGACGGCGGCGCGATCGCGCTCGGCCACCCGCTCGGCATGTCCGGCGCCCGCATCGTGCTGCACCTCGCCCTGGAGCTGGGACGCCGCGGCGGCGGCACCGGCGTGGCCGCGCTGTGCGGTGGCGGCGGCCAGGGTGACGCGCTGATCATCAAGGTCGCCCAGTAGCAGACCCACCGGGGGCAGAGGCATCGACCGGCCTTCGCACCGCAGGCTGATGCCTTCGCCCCCGGTAGGTACGACCACGCCGCTCGCCAGCACGAGCGGCGCACCACGCAGGAGGAGCTGACAACCGTGTCCCGCCAGGTCGACATCCCGTCCCTCGTCGAGCAGGCCCGCGCCGGCCGCCCCCGCGCGGTCGCCCGCCTCATCTCGATGGTGGAGGACGCCCATCCGGCGCTGCGCGAGGTGATGGCGGCGCTCGCGCCCCACACCGGGCACGCCCACGTCATCGGGATCACCGGCTCCCCGGGCGTCGGCAAGTCGACCTCCACCAACGCGCTCGTCACCGCGCTGCGCCAGCGGGACCTGCGCGTCGGGGTCCTCGCCGTGGACCCGTCGTCGCCGTTCTCCGGCGGCGCGCTCCTCGGCGACCGCATCCGCATGGCCGACCACGTGCTCGACCCGCAGGTCTACATCCGCTCGATGGCCTCCCGCGGTCACCTCGGCGGCCTGTCCTGGACCACGCCGCAGGCGTTGCGGGTCCTCGACGCCGCGGGCTGCGACGTGATCCTCGTCGAGACCGTCGGCGTCGGGCAGAGCGAGGTCGAGGTCGTGGGGCTGGCCGACACGACGATCGTCCTGCTGGCGCCGGGGATGGGCGACGGCATCCAGGCCGCCAAGGCCGGGATCCTCGAGATCGGCGACGTCTTCGTGGTCAACAAGGCCGACCGCGACGGCGCCGACAACACGGTGCGCGACATCCGCCACATGATCTCGCTCGGCGACCGCACCGAGGCCGGGCTGTGGCGGCCACCGGTCATCAAGACCGTCGCCCACAAGCACGAGGGCGTCGACGAGGTCGTCGAGGCGCTCGACAAGCACGTCGCGTGGATGACCGACAAGGGCGTCCTGCGCCAGCGACGCCTCAAGCGGGCGACCGACGAGATCGAGTCGATCGTCATCAAGGGCCTGCGCGAGCGCATGGGTGACCTGCGTGGCGACCACGGCATGGAGGCCCTGGCCGCGGCCGTGGTCGACGGCCTGAGCGACCCCTACGCCGCGGCCGACCAAGTCATCGGCGACCTGACGTGACGTGACCTGGCCCGAGCCAATCGGCCACAGCCGACCGGGGTCGGACGGGTTCTCGTCCGAGGTCACCAGCAGTTTCGTTGTGCCGTATGCCGATCCACGGGCCCCCGTCACGATGTCCGATTCGTCACACGATGCCCACCCACGGTTGCGTACAGTGGTGAGGTGCCCTTCACCCTCGCCCACCCCGCTCTGGTGCTCCCGCTGCGCCGCAGTGGCCTGCCGCTGACCGCGCTGGTGGCCGGATCGCTGTCTCCCGACGTGCCGCTCTACGTCCCCGGCGGGTTGCTGGGCAGCCGTGACGAGGGGCACTCGTGGACGCACACCTGGTTCGGTCTCGCGGTGTTCGACCTGCCCGTCGGCATCCTGATGGTCGTCGCCTGGACCTACCTGCTCGCCGAGCCGCTGCGTGACGCCGCCCCTGACGCCCTGCGGGACCGGCTGCGCCGCCGCCGCGCCCTCCCTCGCTCCGCGTGGTGGTCGGTCCCGCTCGCGGTGCTGCTCGCCAACCTGGGTCACCTGGGCTGGGACCAGTTCACGCACGAGCCGAGCTGGACGACGAACCGGGTGCCCTTCCTCGACCAGGTCGTCGCGGGCATCCCGATGAGCCGGTGGCTCATGTACGCCTTCTCCGTCCTCGGCCTAGTCGCGATCGCGTGGGTGATGTGGCGCGAGCTGCGGGACCGGCGGGTGCATCGCACGCCCCGGCTGCGACCCGACCTGGCCCCGTGGATCGTGCGCGCCCCCGTCATCGTCGCGGCGGCGCTCGCGGTCCGCACGATGATCACGGTGGGCCCCTACATGGGGACCCACGCCTTGCTCTACTACATGCTCACGTCAGGCATCGCGGCGGGTGCCGCGGTCCTGCTGGTGCTCTGCGTCGTGTGGCAGCTCGTGGCGCCGGTGGACGGGCCGGACGGGTCGGGCCGGCCCGACGCCATCGTCCCAGCCGACGACCGCAGCATCGACCGCGCCCACGAACGCACCCCCGACCAGGCGCGCTGAGGCCTCGCCCTAGGATCGAGGCATGCTCTTCGCCTTCTCGATCGCTCCCGCCACCGCCGCCGACGAGACCGGCTCGGTCTCCGACGCGGTCGCCGACGTCATCGCGGTGGTCCGCGACTCTGGCCTGCCCCATCGCACGGACGCGATGTTCACCACGATCGAGGGCGAGTGGGACGAGTGCATGGCGGTGATCAAGCGCGCGTGCGACGCCTGTGCCGAGCACAGCCCCCGCGTCAGCCTCGTCCTCAAGGCCGACCTGCGCCCGGGCCGGACGGGCGAGCTCGACGGCAAGCTGGAGCGCCTCGAGGCCAAGCTCGCCGACCGCCCCTCGTGATCGCCGAGCCCGAGCAGCTGGCTGACGCGTTCGTCGAGGCCTGGAACGACCACGACCCCGACGCCCTGGCGGACCTGTTCACCGCCGACGCGGACTTCGTCAACGTCGTGGGGCTGTGGTGGCGCGACCGGGCGGGGATCAGGGGAGCGCACGCCTACGGCTTCGAGCGGATCTTCGGGCAGAGCAGTATGACGCTCCGCCGTCGTCGCGTCCGCCGCCTCGGCGAGGTCGCCGTGGTCGTGGCGCAGTGGTCGTTGACCGGTCAGCTCTCGCCGGCGGGGGAGCCGGCCGGCGAGCGTCGCGGCGTGCTGACCCTCGTCGGACGCCGCGGCCAGGACGGGTGGCGCACCGTCAGCGCCCACAACACCGACACGGTTCCCGGCGTGGAGACCCACGTCGCGCGGGACGGCGGGCTCGACCCCACGGACTACCGCGAGCCGCGCGAGGGCGGGTCTCGATGACCGACATCCTCGTGGTGCTGGCGCTGCTCGTCGGCCTGGCCGTGCTCGCGGCGCTGGTCCTGTCCTGGCGGCGGCACCGCTCCCACCTGCCCGAGGGGCTCGTCGCGGTCGGGGTGCTCTCGATGGTGGCGGGCATGCTCGGCTGGGGAGCCTGGATCACCAGCCACGACGTGGACTCCTCCGTCGTGGCCGTGCAGGGCGGCGACCGGTGCCGCGTGACCTGGGTGGACCCCACGGACGCCACGCTCCGGGAGACGGACGTCGACTGCTCGGCCGACGACGACACGCCGCTGGGCCCCTCGGACGACCTGCGGATCAAGGCCCACACCGGCCTGCTGACGGGCACGGCGGTGTCGCACGAGGGGCCGACGACCTACGGCCTGAGGTTCTGGGTGCCGGGGCTCGGCACGGCGCTCGCCCTCCTCGGCCTCGTCCTCGTGCAGCGCCGCGCGAGGGGCTGACCCCGCCGAACGCCGGGCGCTGCGGCATACGGCCCTCTATCCTGCCCAGGTGACCGCCCCCCTCAACCTGCCGTTCGACCCGATCGCCCGCGCCGAGAGCTCGTGGCGCGAACGCTGGGGCGAGGCCGCGCCGTCCCGCGAGATGGCGACGGCCACGAGCCTGCTGCGGGTGGCGCAGATGCTCACGACGGCCTTCGACCAGGCGTGCGCGCAGCACGGGCTGACCTTCGCGCGCTACGAGGCGCTGGTGCTGCTGACCTTCGGCCGCGACAGCGGGCTGCCGATGAGCGTCATCGGGGAGCGGCTCATGGTCCACCCCACCAGCGCCACGAGCATCGTCCAGCGGCTCGAGGCACAGGGATTCGTGCGGCGGGTGCCCAACCCGGCGGACGGTCGCGGCACGCTCGCCCAGATCACCGACGAGGGGCGCGCGGTGATGGAGGCGGCGACGCAGGACCTGCACGAGCTGGACTTCGGGCTGGACGTGCTGACCACGCACGAGCACGAGCAGCTGTTCGCCCTGCTGCGGCGGGTGCGGGTGGCCGGCGGGGACTTCACCTCGTGAGACCCCGGGCTTCGAGAGGGGCCCGAGGCGCCTGGCGCGATCTACGGCGCCAGCCTGGTGACATTTACTAGGACGTCCTAGTAAATTGGGGTCCATGACCATCCAGGAGACCCAGCGCAGCGCCTCCGCCGCACCCGCCGCCGACTCGCCCGAGCGTCGCCGCGACGGGCGTCGCCGGTGGCAGGAGCGGTACGACGAGGCCGTGGCCAAGGGCCGCATCCGCACCGCCGACTTCACCACCCTGTCCGGCGTCGAGGTCGACCCGGTCTACGGCCCCACCGACGAGCAGGCCGCCGCCGACGAGCGCATGGACCGCATCGGCTGGCCCGGCGAGTTCCCCTACACCCGAGGGCTGCACGCGACGGGCTACCGCGGGCGCAGCTGGACGATCCGCCAGTTCGCCGGGTTCGGCAACGCGGTGCAGACCAATGAGCGCTACAAGATGATCCTGGCGCGCGGCGGCGGTGGCCTCTCGGTCGCCTTCGACATGCCGACCCTCATGGGTCGCGACTCCGACGACCCGATGAGCCTCGGCGAGGTCGGCCACTGCGGCGTCGCCATCGACTCGGCGTCCGACATGGACGTCCTGTTCAGCGACATCCCCATGGGCGACACCACCACCTCGATGACGGTCTCCGGGCCCGCCGTGCCGGTCTTCTGCATGTACCTCGTGGCCGCCGAGCGCCAGGGCGTCGACATCTCGACCCTCAACGGAACGCTGCAGACGGACATCTTCAAGGAGTACATCGCCCAGAAGGAGTGGCTCTTCGCCCCCGAGCCGCACCTGCGCCTCATCGGTGACCTGATGGCCTACTGCGACGAGAACATCAAGGCCTACAAGCCGCTCTCGGTCTCCGGCTACCACATCCGCGAGGCCGGCTCCACGGCAGCGCAGGAGCTCGCGTTCACCCTCGCCGACGGCTTCGGCTACGTCGAGCTGGGCCTGTCGCGAGGCCTGGACATCAACTCGTTCGCGCCGGGCCTGTCCTTCTTCTTCGACTCCCACGTCGACTTCTTCGAGGAGATCGCCAAGTTCCGCGCGGCCCGCCGCATCTGGGCGCGCTGGATGCGCGACGTCTACGGCGCCACCTCCGACAAGGCGATGCAGCTGCGCTTCCACACGCAGACGGCCGGGGTGTCCCTCACCGCCCAGCAGCCCTACAACAACGTCGTGCGCACGGCCGTCGAGGCGCTCGCCGCGGTCTTGGGCGGCACCAACTCGCTGCACACCAACGCGCTCGACGAGACCCTCGCCCTCCCGACCGAGCAGTCCGCGGAGATCGCGCTGCGCACCCAGCAGGTGCTCATGGAGGAGACCGGCATCACCAATGTCGCCGACCCGCTGGGCGGTTCGTGGTACGTCGAGGCCCTGACCGACACGATCGAGGCCGAGGCGGAGGCGATCTTCACCCGCATCCTGTCGATGGGCAAGGTCCCGGTCGAGTCCTCCGACAAGGCCAGGCTGGCCGAGGTCGTCCGCGACAACGTCGGCGTCGCCGAGGGCGGTCTGTGGCCGATGACGTCCGGCATCCTGCGCGGCATCGAGGAGGGCTGGTTCATGTCCGAGATCGGGGACGCGGCCTTCACCCACCAGCTGGCGCTCGAGTCGGGCCAGAAGCGCATCGTCGGCGTCAACTGCCTGACCGAGTCGGTCAGCTCCGAGCTCGACATCCTGCGCGTCTCGCACGAGGTGGAGCGCGAGCAGGTGGCCGCGCTCGGCCAGCGTCGCGCGGGGCGCAACGAGGAGATCGCGGCCGACGCCGTCCGGCGGATGGTCGAGGTGTCCCGCACCTCGGACAACATGATCCCGGCGATGCTCGACGCGGTCCGCGCCGAGGCGACGCTGGGAGAGATCTGCGACGCGCTGCGCGACGAGTGGGGCATCTACCGCGAGCCTGCTCGCTTCTGATCCCGCTCGGGTTAGATCGAGCTCGTCGTCCGGTTACCCGGCAGCGGACCGGGTGCGACACAATGCCCGTATGACGTCGCAGCCGTTCTCCAACGCCGCCGCTCGTGGTGCGGTCGACCTGTCCGGACTCAGCCAGCAGCCCGCCGGCGCCCCCGCCCAGGGTGGGGGCGCCCGCCAGGGCTCCCCGGTCGTGGTGGAGGCCACCGAGGCCACGATCCAGCAGATCATGCAGCAGTCGGTCAGCGTGCCGTCCGTCCTGCTCGTGTGGAGCGCCACCCGGGGCGGCCAGGAGGTCGTCGCCGACTTCGCCGCCGTCGCCGAGGCCAGCGGTGGTCGGTTCGTGCTCGCGACGGTCGACGTCGACAGCAACCCCGGCCTCGCGCAGGCGCTGCAGGTGCAGCAGATCCCCATGGCGGTCGGCCTGCTCCAGGGCCAGCCCGTGCCGCTGTTCGTCGGCAGCCAGCCCAAGGACGTCATCCAGCAGTACGTCGACGAGCTGCTCAAGGTCGCCGTCGCCAACGGCATCACCGGCCGGGTCGACGTGGGGGAGCAGGCCGACCCCGACGCCGAGGTCCCGATGTCGCCGGAGCACGAGGAGGCCTTCACCGCCCTCGAGCGCGGTGACTTCGAGGGCGCCCGGGCGGCATACGACAAGGCCCTGGCCAAGGACCCCCAGGACCGCGACGCCCAGGTGGGCAAGGCCCAGGTCGACCTGCTCGAGCGCACCACCGGTGTCGACCTGCAGGCCGCCCGCCAGGCCGCGGCCGACGACCCGTCCGACGTGGGCGCGCAGCTGCTGGTGGCCGACCTCGACGTCATGGGCGGGCACGTGGAGGATGCCTTCCTGCGGCTCGTCGACCTCGTGCGCACGCTGGCCGGCGACGACCGCGAGACGGTCCGCCTGCACCTGATCACCCTCTTCGACGTCGTGGGCAACGACGACCCGCGCGTCAAGAAGGGCCGCACGTCCCTCATGTCCGCCCTCTTCTGACCTACCTCAGGTAGTCACGTCCGCCGGGGTTGGCACCCCAGGTCGAGGTGACTACCTCAGGTAGATCCGCCCACGACGTCCCCGACACACCCAGGAGCGCCGATGCCCGACCTGCAGCCGGTCTACGACGAGCTCGTCCGTCGACTGTCGGTGCACGAGGACGTGTTCCGCACGACCGACAACGTCACGGAGGCCAACTGCGACGGCGGTCGCAAGGAGGCGCAGGCGCCCGACCCCGGCAGCTACCTGCTGCTCGGCGCGCCCTTCCGCAACTACTCCGACGGGATCTCCTTCGCCGGGGTCCGGCTCGGCAAGCGCTATGTCAGCTATCACCTGATGTGCGCCTACCTGCGGCCCGAGACGGTCGCCGACATGTCGCCGGAGCTGCGCAAGAGGATGCAGGGCAAGTCCTGCTTCACCTTCACCAGGGTGGACCACGCGCTCTTTGACGAGCTCGACGAGATCACCCGCCGGGGTCGGGACCACTTCGCCGCCGAGGGCCTCACCCTCCGCTGATGGGGCAGGACGCGACCGACGAGGAGCGCCGGCGCCTGCGGGCGGTGGCCCACCCGCTGCGCCTGCGGATGCTGTCGCTCCTGACCGGGGCCGAGCTCAGCGCCACCGAGGTGTCGCGCGAGCTCGACATCACCCAGGCCAACGCGAGCTATCACCTGCGGGCGCTCCTGGGGGCGGGGCTGATCGAGGTGGCCTCAGAGGAGCGGGTCCGCGGTTAGCGGGTGGCGTGCCCGCCATCCCACTCCAGCATGGTCTTGCCGCTCGAGTCCCGGGCGCCCAGCGAGCGATAGGTCGCCAGGGCAGCCTCGTTGTCGGTGTCCGTGACCGTCCACAGGGCGCTGCAGCCACGCTCGGTCGCGATCGCCTGCAGCTCGCGGAGCAGGGCGGAGGCGATGCCGCGGCGCTGCTGCGCGGGGTCCACGGCCAGCTCGTAGACGAACATCTCGGTGCCCTTGTCGGGGTGGCCCATCTCGACCCCGCTGACGAACCCGACCGGCCGGTAGCCCTCGATCGCCAGCACGAGGTGGTGCCCGGGCATCTCGAGGAATCGTCGCGCGCCCTCCTCGGTGGGCGGGGTGCCGAACAGGTCGCCGGCGGCCAGCACCAGCAGCGCGTCGCGGTGGCCGAGACGCGTCAGTCGCAGCGAGCTCATCGGGCGGCGGCCTCGCGCTCGTCGCGGGGCAGGCAGGTGATCATCGCCTCGGCCACCTGGTCGACCGCGGTGGGGGAGCCGGCGACGTGCCAGGTGTGTCCCCCGACCGGCACCAGCCGCGTCACGCCGCCGGCGGCCTCCACGAGCGCCTGGCCGGGATACCAGTCCCAGGGGTGGCAGTCCGCTTGGTACCACACGCCCACGCGGCTGTCGGAGGTCCAGGCGAGGTCGACCGACGCCGACCCGAGCATGCGGACCGTCGCGCACAGCCGGGTCGCCTCGGCCCACGGCGCGATCATCTCGGGCCGACCGAACCTCGTCGGGTGCAGGTAGGTCGCCGCGCTGACCAGGTCGAGCGACAGGTCGCGGACGGGGCCGACGGGCACGCCGTTGCACGTCGTGGGGTGGTCGCGGCCCCCCAGCCAGAGCTGGTCGCTCTCGGGGTGGTACACGGCACCGAGGATCGGCCCCTCGTCGTCCACGAGGGCGAGCGCGGAGCACCAGTGCGTCATGCCGTGCAGGAAGTTGTAGGTCCCGTCGACCGGGTCGATGAACCACCTGCGGCCGCTCGTGGCCGGGGCGCTCGTCCCCTCCTCGCCGACGAGGCCGTCGTCGGGGCGCTCGGCCCGCAGCCGCGAACCCACGAGCTCCTCCGCCGCGTGGTCGGCGGCGGTGACGACGTCCGACACCGAGGTCTTGCGGGTCCCCTCAAGGCCCGCGGCGCGCATCTCGAGCGCCAGCGTGCCGGCGGAGCGGACCAGGTCGGCGGCGAGGGCGAGATCGTCGGCAGAGGTCATGGGGGCCAGCCTAGTGGTGCCGCGGGAGGTGCACCCGCCCGCGCTCACGACCTCGCGCGCACCCCGCGGTATGCCGAGAGCCCGGCCGCCTCGTGGGGATCCGCGACGCGGCCGGGCTCCGGCATACGGTCAGGACCGCCGTCGGCCGCCGGTCACTGTCCCAGGGCGGCGGAGACGACCGCCCGCGCCTCCTCCTGGACCTGCGCGAGGTGCTCCGGCCCCTTGAAGGACTCGGCGTAGATCTTGTAGACGTCCTCGGTGCCGGACGGGCGGGCCGCGAACCACGCGGACTCCGTCGTCACCTTGAGGCCGCCGATCGCCGCGCCGTTGCCCGGCGCCTCCGTCAGCTTGGCCGTGATCGGCTCTCCCGCAAGGGACTCCGCGGCGACGTCCGAGGGGGACAGCGCCTTGAGGTTGGCCTTCTGCTCGCGGTTGGCCGGGGCGTCGACGCGGGCGTAGGCCGGGTCGCCGTGGCGGGCCACGAGCTCGGCGTAGTGCTGCGAGGGGGACTTCCCGGTCTTGGCCTGGATCTCGCTCGCGAGGAGCGCCAGGATGATGCCGTCCTTGTCGGTCGACCACACGGACCCGTCGAAGCGCAGGAAGGACGCGCCCGCCGACTCCTCGCCGCCGAACGGCCCGGAGCCGTCGAGCAGCCCGGGCACGAACCACTTGAAGCCCACCGGCACCTCGACGAGCCGCCGCCCGAGGTCGGCCGCGACGCGGTCGATCATCGACGACGAGACCAGCGTCTTGCCGATGAACCCGTCGGCGGGCCAGTCGGGTCGGCCGCCGCCGTAGAGGTACTGGATCGCCACGGCGAGGTAGTGGTTGGGGTTCATCAGGCCGCCGTCCGGCGTGACGACGCCGTGCCGGTCGGAGTCCGCGTCGTTGCCGGTCGCGATGTCATAGTTGTCCTTCTGCGCGATGAGCGAGGCCATCGCGGAGGGGGAGGAGCAGTCCATCCGGATCTTCTCGTCCCAGTCGAGCGTCATGAACCGCCAGGTCGGGTCGACGAGCGGGTTCACCACGGTCAGGTCGAGGCCGTAGTGCTCACCGATGGCGCCCCAGTAGTCGACCGCCGCGCCGCCGAGCGGGTCCGCGCCGATGCGGACGCCCGCCTCCTTGATCGCGGCCAGGTCGATGACGTTGGCGAGGTCCTCGACGTAGATGCGCTTGAACTCGTAGGGCTCGCACGCGGCCCGGGCCTCGGCGAACGGCACGCGCTTGACGCCCTCGAGCCCGGCCTTGATGTAGTGGTTGGCCCGCTTGGCGATCCAGCCCGTCGCGTCGGTGTCGGCGGGCCCGCCGTGCGGCGGGTTGTACTTGAAGCCACCGTCGCTCGGCGGGTTGTGCGAGGGGGTGACGACGATGCCGTCGGCGAGGCCGCTGTCGGCGGGCAGGTCGTCGACGCCCGAGATCTTGCCCTGGTTGGCCCGCAGGATGGCGTGCGAGACCGCCGGGGTCGGGGTGTAGCGGTCCTCCGCGTCCACCATCACGTGCACGTCGTTGGCCACGAGGACCTCCAGCGCCGACGCCCAGGCCGGCTCGGACAGGCCGTGCGTGTCGCGCCCGATGAACAACGGGCCGTCGAAGCCCTGCTCGGTGCGGTAGTCCACGATCGCCTGCGTCGTCGCCAGGATGTGGTCCTTGTTGAACGCGGTCCGCAGGCTGCTCCCGCGGTGCCCCGACGTCCCGAACGCGACCTGCTGGTCGATGTCGTCGGGGTCCGGCTTGCCGGTGTAGTAGGCGGTCACGAGGTGGGCCACGTCCACCAGGTCACGGGGCTCGGCGGGCTGTCCTGCACGGTTGGCGGTCATGGTTCCTATCCTGGCAGGGATGCCGCACCCGGGCATCCGGGCGCGGTGAGAGCCGTATGCCGCCCGCCGCCGTCACGCGGGGTGACGGCGGCGGACGGCATACGGTCAGGTGCTGGTCAGGTGCTGGTCAGGTGCTGGCCCGTCACAGGACCGCGCAGGTGCTGACCTGCGGCAGGCCCCCGAACCTCGCCTCGAAGAACGGGAGGGCGAGCGCCGAGGTGCTGAGGATCCCACCGACGTGCGCCGGGGCGAGCAGCGGGCGGAAGGACACGTTGGCGCCCTTGGCGCACCAGTCCTTGGCCAGCTGCTTGCCGACGGGGTAGGGGATGACGTCGTCGGACACGGAGTGCGTGATCATCACCGGGGCGTTGGGCTTGCGGTTGCCGATCCGGTTGTCCGCCAGGATGCTTCGCAGCGGCTCCTCGCCGAAGGAGGACGTGAACGGCAGCCCGTCCTTGGTGAGGGTCGCGCTCTTGACGAACGCCAGGTCGAACAGCCCGGTGACGCAGTTCTGCTCGACCTTGGGCAGCAGGGCCACGCCCTTGTCGTTGAGGATCGAGGCCGGGTCGACGTGGTAGGCCGCGAACAGGCCGGCCGTCGCGTAGAGCTCGAACGCGGAGTAGAGCGTCCCGTCGATCTTGGCGGGGACCGCGCTGGACAGGTCGGCGGGGGGCGCACCGGCGACGGTGCCCTTGACCGTGAGCTCAGGGGCGTAGGACGCGGCCAGCTCGGCGGCCGCCGCCACGGCGCCGCCGCCCTGGGAGTAGCCGGTGAGGCCGATCGGGGTGGAGGTATCGGTGCCGGGGAAGCCCGCCCGCTGCGCCGCGCGCGCCATGTCGAGCACCGCGTGACCCTGGGCCTCGCGCACCATGTAGGTGTGCGTGCCAGGGGTCCCGAGCCCCTGGTAGTCGGTCAGGGCGACCGTGTAGCCGCGGAAGAGCAAGTCCTTGAAGAACAGCGTCTCGTACTCCGACATCGCCTTGAGCTGGCGGGAGGGGGCGCAGGAGTCGCCCATGCCCTGGGTGCCGGCGGCGTAGCTGATGATGGGCCGTTTGCCCGGACCGATCCAGGGGGTCTTGGGCGAGACCATCACGCCGGTGACGGCGATCGAGCGGCCCTCGCGGTCCTTGGAGGAGTACATGACGCGGCGGGCGTCGAAGGTGAGGGAGGAGGCGTCCAGGGGGTCGAGGACGTTGTCGGCCTTCTCCGTGCGGATGATGGTGCCGGGCGTGCTGGGGATCTGGGCGGGCGGCTCGTAGAACGCGGGACGAGCGGGCTCGGGGGAGTCGCTCAGGGTGCTGGCGCCGGCGGTGCCGGGGATCACGTGCTCGTCCGCCGAGGCGATCGCCGGGGCGATGGCGAGGAGGGTGACGGCGAGGACGGCGGTCGCGGCGGTGCGACGGCGGGGCACGGCAGAGGACAACGGTGTCTCCTGTCGGGAGGGGTGAGGTGCCGTGAGGCTACCCGCCGGTAGACCTCCTTGCCTACACCTTGTTACTCACCAGTTCGCATGACCATGCGCGAGTGCGCGGCCGCCCCTGTCGGCCTTGAGCATGCGGGAGGGGCCCCACCGTGCTGGTGGGGCCCCTCCGGTCGTATGCCGTGCCGGCGCGTTGTCAGACCTGCGTCTCGTCCGGGGTGGCGCCCAGCTCGGGCCGCGAGGCCGCGTCGGCACCGATCTCGGTCGATGTCGAGGCCGAGGCCGAGGCCGAGGTCGAGGTTGAGGCCAAGGTCGAGGCCGACGTCGAGGTCAGCTCGGGGCGCTCCTGCCGCCGCACCGCCGTGGGCTCGGCCGGGACGGGGGTCTCCGCGCTGAACCACACCGTGGCGAGCGGCGGCACCGTGATCTCGGCGGAGTAGGGGAGCCCGTGCCAGGGGATCTCCTCAGCGACGACCTGGCCGAGGTTGCCGACCCCGGAGCCGGCCCACTCGGTCGCGTCGGTGTTGAGCACCTCGCGCCAGACGCCCGGGTGGGGCAGGCCGATGCGGTACTGGTGGTGCGGACCGCCCGAGAAGTTGGACACGCAGGCCACCGCGGGACGGCCCTCGCCCTCGTCCTTGCCGTAGCGCAGGAACGAGAACACGTTGCCCTGGGCGTCGTTGGCGTCGATCCAGCGGAAGCCCTCGCCGGACGTATCGAGCTGCCACAGGGCGGGCGACTCGCGGTAGGTGCCGTTCATCGACTTGACCATCTGGTGCACGGCGAGGTGCCACGGCTGGTCCAGGAGCCACCAGTCCAGGCTCCGCGCGTCGGCCCACTCGGCCTCCTGCGCGAACTCCTGACCCATGAACAGCAGCTTCTTGCCGGGGTGGGCCCACATGAAGCCGAGGTAGGCGCGCAGGTTGGCGAGCTGCTGCCAGCGGTCGCCGGGCATCTTGCGGAGCAGGGAGCCCTTGCCGTAGACGACCTCGTCGTGCGAGATCGGCAGCACGAAGTTCTCGCTGAACGCGTAGACCATGCCGAAGGTCATCTCGCCGTGGTGGTACTGCCGGTAGATGGCCTCGTGCTCGACGTAGTCGAGTGTGTCGTGCATCCAGCCCATGTTCCACTTGAAGCCGAAGCCCAGGCCGCCGATCTCGGTGGGTCGGGTGACGCCCGGCCAGGACGTGGACTCCTCGGCGATGACCATCGCGCCCGGGTGGTGCTTGTAGACCGTCGCGTTGGTCTCCTGGAGCAGCTGCACGGCGTCGAGGTTCTCCCGGCCGCCGTACTGGTTGGGCAGCCACTCGCCCTCGTTGCGCGAGTAGTCGAGGTAGAGCATCGACGCCACCGCGTCGACCCGCAGGCCGTCGATGTGGAACTCCTCGAGCCAGTAGAGCGCGTTGGCGACGAGGAAGTTGCGCACCTGCGGACGACCGAAGTCGAAGACATGGGTGCCCCAGTCGGGCTGGTCGCCGCGGCGGGGGTCCGGGTGCTCGTAGAGCGCCTCGCCGTCGAACTTGGCCAGGGCGAAGGCGTCCTTGGGGAAGTGTGCCGGGACCCAGTCGAGGATCACGCCTACGCCGGCCTGGTGCAGCGCGTCCACGAGGTGGCGGAACTCGTCGGGCGAGCCGAAGCGCGAGGTCGGGGCGTAGTAGCCGGTGACCTGGTAGCCCCAGGACGGGCCGTAGGGGTGCTCGGCGACGGGGAGGAACTCCACGTGGGTGAAGCCGAGGTCCTTGACGTAGGCGACGAGCTGGTCCGCGAGCTCGGTGTAGGACAGCCCCAGCCGCCACGAGCCGAGGTGGACCTCGTAGATGCTCATGGGCTGCTCGTGGCGCTGCGTGGCGTCGCGCTCGGTGATCCAGGCCTCGTCGGACCAGCGGTAGGTCGACTCGTCGACGACCGACGCGGTGGCCGGCGGGATCTCGGTGCGCCGCGCCATCGGGTCGGCCTTGGCGCGCCACTGGCCGTCCTTGCCGAGGATCTCGTACTTGTAGCGGGTGCCGGGCTCCACGCCGGGGATGAAGAGCTCCCACAGGCCCGAGCCGCCGAGCGACCGCATCGGGTGGCCCTGGGAGTCCCAGGTGTTGAAGTCGCCGGCGACGCGGACGGTGCGGGCGTTGGGCGCCCAGACGGCGAAGCTGGTGCCCCGCGTCGTGCCGAGAGGGCCGTCGTAGGACCGGACGTGCGAGCCGAGGACGTCCCACAGCTGCTCGTGGCGTCCCTCGGAGATGAGGTGGATGTCGACCTCGCCGAGGGTCGGCCAGAAGCGGTAGGGGTCGTCGACCGTGTGCTTGAACCCGTCGCCGTAGTCCACCGCGACGCGGTAGTCGGGGACCTGGTCGGCCTCGATCGTGGCGGTCCAGACGCCCTCGTGCTCGTGCTGGAAGGGCACGACCCGGCCGTCGAGGACGAGGTCGACCGTCGCGGCCCGCGGCCTGAACGTGCGCACGGTGACGACACCGTCGCCCTGGTGCGGCCCGAGGACCGAGTGCGGGTCGTGGTGGTGACCGTGGACGAGCCGGTTGATCTCGTCCGTGTGCACCGGCACCGGACGGGGGCCGGTCGGCGTCACGGACCGCGCGGGTGCGGCGGCCTGGGTGGACGTGCTGGTCTCCGTGGACGCGCCGGTCTCCGTGGACGGCCTGGCCTCGGTGGACGCGGTGCTGTCGGTGGACATGGCTGCCGCGGCGCGGGAGCGGACCTCCTGGGCGGCGGAGCCCGCGGCGTTGCGCGCCGCCTCGCCGACCTGCGAGGCCACGGCTGCGCCGACGGCGCCCACGACGCCGGAGACCGCACCGAGCAGCCGCGACGACCGGTCGCCGCCGTCGCTCTCCTGCGTCGGCTTCTCGCGGCGCGTGCTGCCGGAGCCGGTTGGTGCGGCGTCGGCCGAGGGAGCGGCCGTCCGGGGGGTGCTGGGGGTGCTGGGGGTGCTGGGGGTGCTGGTCGCGCTGGCGCTGTCGGCCGACTCGTCGGTGCGGGGTGCGTCGTGGTCCTTCATCGTTGTTCCCTTCGCTGCAGCCACCAGGCGCTCGACGGCGCCGGTGGGGATGGGGAGCCACGAGGGACGGTTGCGTGCCTCGTAGACCACTTCGTACAGGGCCTTGTCGAGCTCCATGGCGCGCAGCACCTCGGGCTCGTGGCGGGGGTCGCGCCCGGTGGCGTCGGCGTAGCCGTCGAGAAAGGCCTCGCGGGCGGCGTGCGCCCAGGCGGCGGCGGTCTCGGAGCGGCTCGCGTCCTCCTGCGCGACCGAGCCGGCCGCGTAGTCGAAGGACCGGAGCATGCCAGCCACGTCGCGGACGGCCAGGTCGGGGACGGTGCGCTCGGCGAGCGGGCGCAGGGGCTCGCCCTCGAAGTCCAGCAGCACCCAGCCGCGCCCGGGCACGTCGAGGACCTGCCCGAGGTGGTAGTCGCCGTGGATGCGCTGCAGCAGCGGCCAGTCGGCGTCGCGGGCGGCGGCGAGGATCGCGTCGACCTCGGCCTCCTGCTCGCGCAGCGGCGGGTGGGCCTCGGCGGCCAGGACCCAGCGGCTGCGCATCGACAGCGCCAGGGTGCGGTGGTCCTCGTCGGTGGCCTCGGCGGTCTCCATCGCCTCGGCGAGCGTGCGGTGCACCTCGCCGGTGGCGACGCCGAGGGCGCGGGCGCGCTCGGTGAAGTCCGTGCCGGTGCTGGCGGCCTCGAGCGCGACGCGCCAGGCGTCGCGGACGTCGGGCAGGAACTCCTGGGCGAACGCGAGGTGGCCGCGGACGTCGTGCCCGTTGTCGGTCCAGCGCCCGCGCAGCGAGCCGAGGGGCCTCGGGACCAGCGTCGAGCCGGCCTCGGCCAGGGCGGTCTGCACCGTGACGTCGGGGTTGTCGCCGGCCGACAGCACGCGGAACACCTTGACGATCAACGGTGCCGGGGCACCGTCCGCGTCGTCCGCGGTGACGATGATCGAGGTGTTGGACTGCTCGCCGGACAGCACCTTGGCGCTGCGTATGGCGACGCGCCCGACCCCGTCGACGGGGCTGCCCTGCGCGCCGGTGTCGACCTTGCCGTGGTCCGGGGTGGCCTCGGTGTCTCCCTCGACGATGGTGCGGACGAGCTCGGCGACGTAGGCGGGGTCGTGCGGCGCGTCGTAGACGTAGCGCGGGCCGAGCACCGAGTGCTCCATCGTGCCGACGAGCGCGTGCTCACCGCCCTCGAGGGGCGTCGCGCGATAGGTGAGGGGCACCTGGTAGAGCACGGGAGGCTCGGCCGCGGTGTCGCGGACCAGCAGCGTCTCGATGCCGACCTCGCCCTCGGGGTCCTGGAAACGGTAGCCACCGACCCGCGCGAGCTGGGGACCGTCCTCGGAGCCCTTGCCGATGAACCACCGCTGCTCGCCGATCCACGCCTGCAGGGCCTCGAGCTTGGTCGGCTCCAGCGTGGCTCCGGCCTCGATCTTGCACGTGCCTGCCATCTCAGTCCTCGTTCCCGGTCTTGCGGACCAGCTTGAGCCAGAAGAAGTCTCGCGAACCCATGGTCACCGTGAAGCGTGCCCGCTCGTCCACGGAGACGAAGCCGCTGCCGCCGAACAGGTCCTGCACCTGGGCTCCGGCATACGCGCTGGGCAGCTGGATCCTGGTGCCCTGGGGGCGCGGCGACAGGTTGTTGACGCACAGGACGGTCTCGGCGGGGGTGTCCTCGTCCGCCTCGGCCTCGGTGACCTCGCGCAGGAAGGCGAGGATCGCGTCGTTGTCGCTCGGCATGACGGTGAAGGTGCCCATGCCCATCACCGGGTGGTGACGGCGCACCTGCAGCATCCCGCGCATCCAGTGCAGCAGCGACGAGCTGGACGCCATCGCCGCCTCGACGTTGACGTTGTTGTGGTGGTAGACGAGCGACTGGATGACCGGCAGGTAGAGCTTGCCGGGGTCGGCGCTGGAGAAGCCCGCGTTGCGGTCCGGCGTCCATTGCATGGGGGTGCGCACCGCGTCGCGGTCGTTGAGCCAGATGTTGTCGCCCATGCCGAGCTCGTCGCCGTAGTACAGGCACGGCGAGCCGGGCAGGGACAGGACCAGCGCGTTGATCAGCTCGATCTCGGCGCGGGAGTTGTCCAGCAGGGGAGCGAGGCGGCGGCGGATGCCGACGTTGGCCTTCATGCGCGGGTCGGGGGCGTACCAGCCGTACATCGCGGCACGCTCCTCGTTGTCCACCATCTCGAGCGTCAGCTCGTCGTGGTTGCGCAGGAAGGTGCCCCACTGCGTGCCCGTCGGGATCTCGGGGGTCTCCTCGAGCACCTTGACGATGGGCGTGGCCTTGCCCTCGCGCAGCGCGTAGTACAGGCGCGGCATCACGGGGAAGTGGAAGCACATCTGGCACTCCGGCGCCTCCTCGGAGCCGAAGTAGTCCACGACCTCGTGGGGCATCTGGTTGGCCTCGGCCAGCAGGATGCGGCCGGGGTACTCCTCGTCCACCATGCGCCGCAGCTGGGCCAGGAACTCGTGCGTCTTGGGGTGGTTCTCGCCGTTGTGCCCGTCCTCCTCGAAGAGGTAGGGGACGGCGTCGAGCCGGAACCCGTCGATGCCCATGTCCATCCAGTAGCGGACGATGTCGAACATCTCCTCCTGGACCTTGGGGTTCTCGAAGTTGAGGTCCGGCTGGTGGGAGAAGAAACGGTGCCAGAAGAACTGCCGGCGCACGGGGTCGAAGGTCCAGTTGGAGACCTCGGTGTCCACGAAGATGATGCGCGCGTCGGAGTACTTGGTGTCGTCGTCGGACCAGACGTAGTAGTCGCCGTAGGGCCCCTCGGGCTCCGAGCGGCTCGCCTGGAACCACGGGTGCTGGTCGCTGGTGTGGTTCATCACGAAGTCGGTGATGATCCGGATGCCGCGGGCGTGGGCCTGCGACACCAGCTCCTTGAACTCCGGCAGCGTCCCGAACTCCGGCAGCACCGCGCGGTAGTCGGCGATGTCGTAGCCGCCGTCGCGCAGCGGCGACGCGTAGAACGGGGGCAGCCACAGGCAGTCGACGCCGAGCCACTGGAGGTAGTCGAGCTTGCCGAGCAGACCGGTGAAGTCACCGGCGCCCGACCCGTTGCTGTCGGCGAAGGCGCGGACGAGCACCTCGTAGAAGACAGCCTTGCGGAACCAGCGCGGGTCGTGCTTGAGCCCGGGCTGGGCGAGGTTGAGGCCGTGCACCTGTCAGAACCTCCGGACGTGGATGATGTGGGCGGGTTCGGCGTCACGGCCGAGCCGGACGAAGTTGTCCGGTCCCCAGTGCCAGGACTGCTGGGTCATCTCGTCGTGCGCCACGAACCCGTCACCGTATCCCAGACCGAGGGCCGGCATGTCCAGGTGGATCCAGGACTCCCGCGTCGAGTGCGGGTCGAGGTTGGCGACGACGATGACGGTGTCGTCGTGACCGTCGGGCGTGCGTGCGGTCTTGGAGAACACGATGATGTTCTCGTCCTCGCAGTGGTGGAACGTGATGTTGCGCAGCAGCCGCAGCGAGGGGTGCCAGTGACGGATCTGGTTGAGCGTGCGCAGGTAGCCGTCGAGCGACTGACCGGCCTTGGGCCCACCAGGCGCGTAGTCCGCCCAGCCGCGGTCCTTGAGCTGGTACTTCTCGTTGTCGATCTGCTCCTCGGCGCCCGGGCGTGCGACGTGCTCCATCAGCTCGTAGCCCGCGTAGATGCCGTAGGTCGGGACGAGGGTGGCAGCGAGCGCAGCCCGGACCTTCCAGGCCGCCGGCCCGCCGTACTGCATGTAGGGCGTGAGGATGTCGTGCGTCGTCGGCCAGAAGGACGGCCGCATGTAGGCCGCGGCGTCGCCGGCGAGCTCGGTGACGTACTCCTCGAGCTCCCACTTCTCGTTGCGCCACGCGTAGTAGGTGTAGGACTGCTGGAAGCCGATCTTGCCCAGCGTGTGCATCATCGCGGGCTTGGTGAACGCCTCGGCCAGCCAGATGATCTCGGGGTGGGTCTTGGCCACGTCGGCGATCAGCCACTGCCAGAACTCGACCGGCTTGGTGTGCGGGTTGTCGACGCGGAACAGCGTGACGCCGTGGTCGATCCACACCTGGATGACGTCGCGGACGGCCTGGTAGATCCCCGCCGGGTCGTTGTCGAAGTTCAGCGGGTAGATGTCCTGGTACTTCTTGGGCGGGTTCTCGGCATACGCGATGGTCCCGTCCGCGCGGGTCGTGAACCACTCCGGGTGCTCGGTGACCCAGGGGTGGTCCGGGGAGCACTGCAGAGCGATGTCGAGGGCGACCTCCAGCCCCAGCTCGCGCGCCCGCGCCACGAAGGCGTCGAAGTCCTCGAACGTGCCGAGGCTCGGCTCGATCGCGTCGTGGCCACCCGCCTCGGAGCCGATGGCGTAGGGCGAGCCCGGGTCCAGCGGTCCCGCGGTCAGGGTGTTGTTGGGGCCCTTGCGGTTGGTCGTCCCGATGGGGTGGATCGGGGTGAGGTAGACGACGTCGAAGCCCATGTCCCGGATCGCCGGCAGCCGCTCGGCGGCGGTGCGCAGCGTCCCGGTGTGCCAGGTCCCGTCGGCGTCCTGGTAGGCGCCCTCGGAGCGGGGGAAGATCTCGTACCACGCCCCCGCCAGCGCCAGCTGACGCTCGACGAGCCAGCTCTGCTCGGGGGAGGGGGACACGTGGTCGCGGAGCGGGCGGGCCGTGATCTCACGCGCGACGGCGTCGCCCGCTCCGGCATACAGCCGGTCGGGCACGGGACGGGAGATGTCGCGCAGGGCGACCACGGCCTCCCGCAGGACCTGCTGCTGCTCGGGGGAGCGCTCGACCTCGGCGAGGGCCCGCTCGAGCACGAGCGCACCCTCCTCGAGCATGAGCTCGACGTCGACGCCGGCCTCGACCTTGATGACGGCGTCGTGGTGCCAGGTGCCGTAGGGGTCGGACCAGCCCTCCACGCGGTAGGACCACAGGCCCTCCCGGTCGGCGGCGATCTGCGCCTCCCACAGGCTCAGGCCGACGTTGGTCGAGCGCATCGGGACGTAGGCCGTGCGCCCGTCCGGATCGGTGATGGCGACGGAGGCGTTCACGGCGTCATGACCCTCGCGGAACACCCGCGCGGTGACGGTGAACGGCTCGTGCACGACGGACTTGGCGGGCAGTCGCCCCTCGTCGACGCGAGGGGTCACGTCGAGCACGGGGATGCGGCCGATGGGGGTCTGGGGGGCGGATGACAGTCGTGGGGCGGTCACTCGCGTCACGGTACCCAAAGAGTGTGTCCGGATCGCACCTGAGAGGTCGTCGTCTCGCCCAGCGGAGCGTTTCCTCGCCGGTTCTCGCAGGTTACGGCGTGGTGCGCCCAAGGCTGGGTCTCCAGGGGGGCCCGTCCACTACAGTTGGCGGCAGTCCCGGACCGCCCCAGGCCGCGCTGCAGCGGACCGTCGGATTCTTCGCGTCCGGGTGAACCACGACACCGGAGGCGACATGACGCAGGACGCAACCCCGCTGGACCCCAGCTCGAGCTGGCTGGCGGACGAGAGGCCCCTGCCCTACGACACCACGACGACCGGACCGTCGCTCGACCCGAGCAACCCGCTGGCCACCGCGCCGGTCGCCCGGCCCCCGCGCACGGTCGACGGGTTCGCCCGGGAGTACCTGCGCGAGCTGAACTTCGGCGAGGGCGTGGCCCTGTCCCGAGCGTCCCAGAACGACCAGTACCTCGCCCTGGCACGCACGATCCGGCACTACCTCATGGCGGACTGGCTCGAGACGGCCCGGCGGCGCCGGGAGAACCCGACCAAGATGGTCGGCTACCTGTCGGCGGAGTACCTCCTCGGCCGGCAGATGGGCAACGCCCTGCTCGCGACCGACCTCGGCGCGATCGCCGACCAGGCCCTCAAGAGCCTCGGCCTGGACCTGCGGACGCTGCGCGCCCAGGAGGTCGAGCCCGGCCTCGGCAACGGCGGCCTGGGGCGCCTCGCCGCCTGCTTCGTCGACTCCCTCGCCACGATGGACGTCCCGTGCATCGGCTACGGCATCCGCTACGAGTACGGCATCTTCCGGCAGACCTTCGAGGGCGGGCGCCAGGTCGAGGTCCCCGACTCCTGGCTCTCGCTCGGCGGGCCGTGGGAGTTCCCGCACCCGGACCGCGCGGTGACCGTGGGCTTCGGCGGCAGCACCGAGACCTACGTCGAGGACGCGGGGGACGGCTCCGGCCGCCAGGTCCAGCGCAGCCGCTGGGTGCCGGCCTGGAACGTCCTCGGCGTGCCCTACCACTACATGGTCCCGGGCTACCAGAACGGCGTGGTCAACACCCTGCGCCTGTGGAGCGCCCGCGCCACGCAGGCCTTCGACCTGCAGATCTTCAACTCCGGCGACTACGCGGCAGCCGTGCGCGCCCAGACCTTCGCCGAGAACATCTCCAAGGTGCTCTACCCCGAGGACTCCACCCCGCAGGGCCGCGAGCTGCGCCTGCAGCAGCAGTACTTCTTCGTCGCCTGCTCGCTCAAGGACTTCATCGACCGCACGCTGGAGAAGGACTTCGACCTCCACCGCCTGCACGAGCGGATCATCTTCCAGCTCAACGACACCCACCCGGTCATCGCGATCCCCGAGATGATGCGCCTGCTGATGGACGAGCACGGCATGGAGTGGGACGAGGCGTGGGCCGTCACGCAGAAGTGCTTCGCGTACACCTGCCACACGCTGCTGCCGGAGGCCCTCGAGGTCTGGCCCGTCGAGCTCGTCGGCCGTCTCCTGCCGCGCCACCTCGAGATCATCTACCGCATCAACGAGGAGTTCCTCGAGACGGTCCGCGAGGCCTTCCCGGGCGACGAGCTGCGGGTGCGTCGTATGTCGATCATCCAGGACCACCCCGAGCGCGCCGTCCGCATGGCCAACCTCGCCACGGTGGCCGGGGTCAAGGTCAACGGCGTGGCCGAGCTGCACTCGCAGCTGCTGCGCGACAAGGTCCTGCCGGACTTCTCCGAGATGTGGCCCGACAAGTTCACCAACGTCACCAACGGCGTGACCCCGCGCCGCTTCATCCGCCTCGCCAACCCCACGCTGTCGCAGCTGATCACCGACACCATCGGCGTCGGCTGGGAGACCAAGCTGGAGCGGCTGGAGAGCCTCGAGCCGTACGCCGAGGACGAGGAGTTCCGCGAGCGCTTCGCCGCGGCCAAGCAGGCCAACAAGAAGCGCCTGCGCGAGCTGCTGGCGGTGCGCGACGGCATCGAGCTGCCCGAGCACGGCATGGTCGACGTGATGGTCAAGCGTCTGCACGAGTACAAGCGCCAGACGCTCAAGCTCCTGCACATCGTCTCGCTCTACGAGCAGATCATCTCGGGGCAGATCGACAAGGACTCGGTCGTGCCGCGCACGTTCGTGTTCGGCGCCAAGGCGGCCCCCGGCTACCACATGGCCAAGGAGATCATCTACCTCATCAACTCGGTCGCCGCGACGATCAACGCGGACGAGCGCGTCAAGGGTGTGCTGACGGTGGCCTTCCCGGCCAACTACAACGTCACGCTCGCCAACAAGCTCATCCCGGCCGCCGACCTGTCCGAGCAGATCTCGCTCGCCGGCAAGGAGGCGTCGGGCACGGGCAACATGAAGTTCGCCCTCAACGGCGCGCTCACCATCGGCACGGACGACGGCGCCAACGTCGAGATCCGCAAGCTCGTGGGTGACGACAACTTCTTCCTGTTCGGCATGGACGAGCCGCAGGTCGCGGCGCTGCAGGCCAAGGGCTACGTGCCCAGCGCGGTCTACGAGGCCAACCCGCAGCTGAAGCGGGCCATCGACCTGGTCGCGTCGGGGCACTTCACCGGCGGCGACCGTGGCCTGGCCGCAACCGTCGTCGACGACCTGCTCTACAACGACCGGTTCATGACGCTGGCGGACTTCCAGTCCTACATCGACGTGCAGGGCGAGGTCGACGAGGCCTACCGCGACCAGGAGCGCTGGACGCGCTCGGCGATCCTCAACGTCGCCCGCAGCGGCTTCTTCTCCTCCGACCGGTCGATGAAGGACTACCTGCGGCGCATCTGGATGCCCACGCACGACTGACCGCCCGCGTCACCCCACCGCACCCCGAAGATCGTCAGTGTTTGGTCCACCTTTCTTGGACCGAACACTCACGATCCCAGTGGGGTGTGGGTGGGATCCAGGCAGCTGCCGTATGACGGGCCAACGGCCTCTCGCCGTCCTCCGCACGCCGGCTCGACTCCGCCTGACGCGGCTGCGGCTGCGCGTTCCCGCCTACGTGGCTCCGGCCAGCTCCCGGGGCGTGCTGCAGCGCGCCGCCGTGACCAGTCGGCGCCACCGTGACCAGCCGGTGCCACCGTGACCAGCCAGCGCCACGGTCCTAAGTCTTGGCTGCCGGTCGCCGTCTTGAGCTGCAGCCCCAGACGGGGATCGGCCGCCCAGACGGGAGACGGTCATAGAGACGGGGGACAGTGCTGAGTGCTGTCCGGTGGTGGGTTCCTGCCTACGTGGCTCCGGCCAGCTCCGGTGGCGTGCTGCAGCGCGCCACCGTGACCAGGCGCCGCCGCCGTGCCCAGTCGGCGCCGCCGGCTGCGCTGCCGGCCTGCGTCTGGATCACCGTCCTGCGTCTGGGCCACTGTCCTAAGTCTTGGCTGCCGGCCGCCGTCTTGAGCTGCAGCCCCAGACGGGGATCGGCCACCTAGACGGGGGACGGCCACCTTGACGGGGATCGGCTACCTAGACGGGGATCGGCTACCTAGACGGGGGACGGCCACCCAGACGGGGTCGGCTACCCAGACGGGGGAGAGGCGATGGTGGGGTCAGCGGACGACGATCGCGTCCCCGACCGGCCGCTCGCCCGTCGCGTCGGACGGGTGGGTCACCAGCCGGCCCCGCACGACCATCGCCGTCGACCCGCCGCCGTCCAGGTTGATCGCGTCGACCATCCCCAGGTCCTTGGCCACCTGGGCCGCCTCGGGGATCGACAGCCCGAGCTCGCCGAGCTGGCGGCCGTCGACCGTCACCAGCATCGTGCGTCCGGCGCGGTCCACGCCGGCGAAGGTGCGGGGGTTGCGCTGCAGCACCCACCCGTAGTCGAAGCTGGGGTTGTCGGGCTGGTGCATCCCGTCGCGCTTCTGCGTGACGTGCAGCGCTCCGTCGCGGACGAGCTCGGGTCCGCCGTTGACCACGGTCGTTCCCTTGCGGTCGAGGCGGCGGCCGTCGTCGGTCAGAGCCTGCTCGACCCCTGCCCGGTCACCGACGCGCAGCCGCGCCAGGGCAGCGGCCGTCTGTCCGGTGGCCTGCACCGAGGTCTGCCCCCGCCCGAGGACCGTCCCCCGAGACGTGTGCACGGCGATGACGCGGCCGCGGTGGAGCACGACCTCGGCGCCCGGGCCCGACGGGGTGCGGGCCCCGAACTCACGGGTGTACGCCACGGCCTCGGCCGAGTCGCGGCAGGTGACGTCGTGCAGCGGCAGGGCCGTGGGCAGATCGGTCAGGTCTCCGCCGCAGTTGCGGATGAGGCCGATCACGCGGTTGATCCCGTCGAGCCGCACGCGACCCTGGGCGTGGACGAGCTCGCCCGTCCAGACCGGATTGACCACGCGGGTGTGCCGCGCCTTGGGGTCCAGAGCGAGCGCGGGCCGTCCGGCGACGGTCTCGGACAGCAGCCGTCCGTCATACACGGCCGCTCCGGCGGGGTCGCCCTCGGCGCCGGCGGTCGGGTCCATGACGAAGAAGCCGGCGTTGATGGCCGCCGTGGCGCGCGTGAACCCGGCCAGCGCGCTGGTCTTCTCGCGGCGCTCCAGGTCGGGGCCGTAGGTCGCGCCGAGCCGACCGCGGAAGGTGCGGGGGTCGATGGTGATCACGTTGACGGTCCACGGGCCCTTGGCCGCGACGTCGCCGTCCCAGCCGGAGTACCACGATCGGGACGCGAACCCGGCCGCCTTGAGACGGGCCACGAGCGCGTCGGCCGCCGCCTTGTCCGCCGTGCGCTCGACGAGCCGCAGGCGGTAGCCGAGGACCCCGGCCGGCACGTCGGCGGCCGCGGGACGACGGACCTCCTCCACGACGGCGGGGAAACCGGCGCCGGCCAGCCGGGCCCGCTGCGCGTCGGCGGCGGCCCGGTCCTGGATGGACCGGGTCGGGGTGTCGGGGTCGTTGCTGCTCCCGAGGGCGGGCATGTTGACCTCCACCACCCAGCGGAGGGCGGGGTCGGCGGTGCCGCGCGTGACGACGGTGCGGGTGACGCCTCGCTGGACCGGGGTCGTGACCCGGGACTCCGGCAACCCCGGCGCGCCGAGGTGCAGAGCGGTCGGGGAGCCCGGTCGTGGGTGGCGGTGCTCGGGGACGGAGGTCGCGGGGACGGAGGTCGCGGACGCGGGGACGGCCGTGGCGGCGGCGACGAGCGCGGCCGGGACGGCGACGGCGGCGAGGACGACCGCGGGGCGGCGGGTGCGAGTCATGCAGGGAGGCTAGGGGCGTGGGGCGTCCGCCGTATGACGGGGCAACGGTCTCTCGCGGTCCTGCGCATGGCCCGCCGGTGAACGCCTCCGCCCCTCCGTCCGGAGGGGATCAGCGGATGGCGCGGAAGATCTGCATCGACGGCCCCGACGTGACGCGTTCCTGGCCCGGGACGAGCCGCTCGCCCGCGGCGTCCGGCCGCTCCCACGCGCTGTCCCACATCAGGCGGTAGGCCTTGACCGCGTCGGCGTGGGGGAGCGTGACCGTGATGTCGTGCGCCGACCCGTGGAAGCACAGCAGGAAGGACTCGTCCTCGACGCAGTCCCCGTCGATGTAGGTGAGCAGCGTCGCGTTGCCCGGGTCGTCCCAGCGGGCGGCGGTCATCGGCTCCCCGTTGAGCGCGTACCACATGAGGTCCGCCGTGCCGTCCGGGTGGGGCGCCCGCCCGCCGAAGAAGTGCCGCTGCCGTAGCGCGGGGTGCTCGCGCCGCATCCGGGCCAGCCAGCTCGTCGTCTCGACCAGGTCCTCCTGCCACGGCTGCAGCGACCAGTCGACCCACGAGGCGCCGTTGTCCTGGCAGTAGGCGTTGTTGTTGCCGCGCTGGGAGCGGCCGAGCTCGTCGCCCGCGCAGAGCATCGGGACGCCGGCCGCGACGAACAACGTGCCGAGCAGGTTGCGCATCGAGCGGCGCCGCCGCGCCTGGGTCCCGGGGTCGGCGGGCCCCTCGGCGCCGTGGTTCCAGGACCGGTTGTTGTCGGTGCCGTCGCGGTTGTTCTCGCCGTTGGCGCCGTTGTGCTTGACGTCGTATGCCGTGAGGTCGGCCAGCGTGAAGCCGTCGTGCGCCGCGACGAAGTTGACCGAGGCGACGGGGCTGCGGTCGTGGTGGCGGAAGAGGTCCTCCGACCCGACGAGCCGGGTGGCGAGGTGCGAGACGCCGTGGCCGGACTGGCCGTGCGCGCTGCGCGCCTGGTCGACGAGCCAGAAGGTCCGCACGTCGTCGCGGAAGCGGTCGTTCCACTCGGCGAAGGGCGGGGGGAACTGGCCGGTGCGCCAGCCATTGAAGCCGATGTCCCAGGGCTCGGCGACGAGCTTGGTGCGCGAGAGCACCGGGTCCGAGCGCAGCGCCATGAGGAAGGGGTGGTCGGGGTCGTAGCCGTCGTCCTTGCCCCGCCCGAGCGCCACCGCGAGGTCGAACCGGAAGCCGTCGACGTGGCACTCGGTCACCCAGTAGCGCAGCGAGTCCAGGACCAGGCGCATGGGGACGATGTGGCGGGTGTCGAGCGTGTTGCCGCAGCCCGTGACGTCGACGTCCCGGCCGCGCCCGTCGAGGCGGTAGTAGGTCGCCGCGTCCAGCCCGCGCAGCGACAGGGTGGCCCCGTCGACGCTCTGCTCGCAGGTGTGGTTGTAGACCACGTCGAGGATGACCTCGATGCCCGCGCGGTGCAGGGCCCTGACCATCCCCTTGAACTCGGCGAGCACGCCCTGGGGGTTGGTCGCGGCGGCATACGGCGCGTGCGGGGCGAAGAAGCCGAGCGTGTTGTAGCCCCAGTAGTTGGCCAGGCCGCGCTGCACGAGCTGCGGCTCGGACTCGAAGGCGTGGACGGGCAGCAGCTCCAGGGCCGTGATCCCGATGCGCGTGAGGTGGGCGATGGTGGCGGGGTGCGCGATCCCGGCATACGTCCCGCGCAGGTGCTCGGGCACGCCGGGCAGGCGGGCCGTGAGGCTGCGGACGTGGGCCTCGTAGAGGACGGTCGAGGAGATGGGGTTGCGCGGGTGGGCGTCCCCCTCCCACTCGAACCGGCCGTCGACGACGACGCCGCGGGGGACGAAGGGCGCGCTGTCGCGGGGGTCGATCACGTCGATGTCGCCGTGCAGCGAGGCGTCGACCGAGTGGCCGTAGACCTCGGGCCGCCAGGTCACGGCGCCCTCCACGGCGCGGGCGTAGGGGTCGAGGAGCAGCTTGGCGGGGTTGTGCCGGTGGCCCTCCCACGGGCGCCACGGCCCGTGCACCCGGTAGCCGTAGCGCTGCCCCGCGCGCACTCCGGGAACGGTGTCGAACCACGTGCCGAAGGCCCTGTGCCGCAACGGGATCCGCCGCTCCGAGGCGCCCGTCCGGTCCTCGGGGTCGAAGAGGCACAGCTCGACGGCGTCGGCGTGCCCGGCGTGGACCGCGACGTCCGCCACGTCCACCCCCGAGACGGGATCCACCCGGAGCGTGACGCCGAGGGCAGGGGTGTGGTCGGTCGTGGTCGGGGCCATGGCGCCGAGTGTAGGGCGGGCCGCGCGCCGGACGGCGCGGACGCTCGGGGGGCGAGGATGGCTCGGGCCAGTCCGTGACGTTACGGTGGAGCCATGACGGATCCCACCTCCCTCCCCAACTTCCCGCCGCCTGCCGACGAGCACCCGCTGCGCGGCCAGGTCCTCTCCGCCCTCCACGACGACGGGCTCATGGCGGACCTCGACGCCGACGGCGACGTCGCCTACAAGGTGCAGGGCCAGCAGCTGTTCGTCCGGTGCATCGAGGGCGACGTCACCATCATGCGCGTCTTCGGGCAGTGGCAGATCGGCGAGGACGTCCCCGCCGACGAGCTGGCCCAGCTGCGTGCCTGCAACGAGCTGTCCTTGCGCATGAGCGTCGTCAAGGCCGGCCTCGCCGGCGGCACCCTCGTCGTGACCGCCGAGCACGTCATGCTCCCGGGCACCGACCTCAAGGTCCTACTGCCCATGACGACCTCCGTCGTCCTCGCGGCCGTCCAGACCTGGCACCAGATCGCCACCGGTCAGGTCCAGCTCGACGAGGAGGGCGACGGCCAGGGCGACCTCGGCCAGGGCGGGCTCCAGCAGTCCTGAGCCCCTCCGGCCGTATGCCGTCGCGCCCCTGCCCTCCCTCGGGAGGGGCGCGCCCGTTCCCCCGAACGTCCGCAGGTGAAGTTACCAGCGGGTAATGTAGGGGGAGGCCCGGGCGTGACGTCCGCCGGTGTGGTGACCACCACTGCGCCGGCGCGTCCCGTCAGGGCACAATGCCAACCGTGCGGCGTCGCCGTCCTGGCGCACGCCGCGAGCACCGAGAGAAGAGGACCCGCACGCATGGACATCGTTGTCTGCGTCAAGCACGTGCCGGACGCCCAGGGCGACCGCGGCTTCGACGACACCGACTGGACCACCGACCGCCAGGCCGTCGACGGCCTCATGTCCGAGCTCGACGAGTACCCCGTCGAGGAGGCGCTGCGGATCATCGAGGCGGGCGAGGGCACCCTGACCGTCATCACGATGGGCCCGGACGCCGCCGCCGACGCCGTCAAGAAGGCCCTGCAGATGGGCGCGGACAAGAGCGTCCACGTCAACGACGAGGCGCTGCACGGCAGCGACTCGGTCGCCACCTCCCTCGTCCTCGCCGAGGCCATCAAGAAGGTCGGCCAGCCCGACCTCGTGATGTTCGGGATGGCGTCGACCGACGGCGCCATGAGCGTCGTCCCGGCCATGGTCGCCGAGCGTCTGGGGCTGCCCCAGGTGACGCTGGCGTCCGAGCTCACCGTCGAGGGCTCCTCGGTGACGATCCGCCGCGACGGCGACACCGCCACCGAGCGCATCGAGGCATCCCTGCCCGCCGTCGTCTCGGTCACCGACCAGACCGGCAACGAGCCGCGCTACCCCTCCTTCAAGGGGATCATGGCCGCCAAGAAGAAGCCCGTGGAGACCTGGTCGCTCGCCGACCTCGGCATCGAGCCCGCCCAGGTGGGCCTCGAGGCCGCGTCGACCAAGGTCGAGCAGGCCACGCCGCGCCCACCGCGCGAGCAGGGCACGATCGTCAAGGACGAGGGCGAGGGCGGCACGCAGCTCGCCGAGTTCCTCGCGTCCAAGAAGTTCATCTGAGCCGGCCACGGCGACAAAGGAGTTCACTGACATGGCTGAAGTTCTCGTACTGGTCGACCACACCGACGGCAAGCTCAAGAAGACGTCCGCCGAGCTGCTGACGCTCGCGCGCCGCATCGGCGAGCCGAGCGCCGTCTTCCTCGGCAAGGGCGTCGAGACCGCCCTGCCCGTCCTCGCCAAGTACGGCGCGGAGAAGGTCTACGTCAACGACGACGAGCAGATCGCGCAGTACCTCGTCGGCCCGACGGTCGACGCCTTGGCCGCGGTCGTCGCGCAGGCGTCGCCGGTGGCGGTGCTGATGACCACCGGCACCAACGCCAAGGAGGTCGCGGGTCGCCTCGCGGTCCGCTGCGACGGTGGCGTCCTCACCGACGCGATCGACGTGGAGTCCGGCGGCAACGGCGTCCTCACGACGCAGTCCGTCTTCGCCGGCAACTGGACCGTCCGGGCCACCGGCACCAAGGGCCCGACCTTCGTGACGGTCAAGCCCGGCTCGGTCGCCCCCGAGGCGTCCCAGGGTGCGGCCGCGCAGGAGTCCGTCGCGGCGGAGATCTCCGACGCGTCCAAGGGCGCCCGCATCGTCGACAGCCAGCCCAAGCAGTCGACGGGCCGTCCGGACCTGTCCACCGCGCAGATCGTCGTCTCCGGCGGTCGTGGCACGGGCGGCGACTTCGCCAAGGTCGAGGAGTTCGCCGACTCGATGAAGGCCGCCGTCGGCGCCTCGCGCGCGGCCGTCGACGCCGGGTGGTACCCGCACTCCTCGCAGGTCGGCCAGACCGGCAAGCAGGTGTCGCCGCAGCTCTACGTCGCGTGCGGCATCTCCGGCGCGATCCAGCACCGGGCGGGCATGCAGACGTCCAAGACGATCGTCGCCGTCAACAAGGACGAGGAGGCGCCGATCTTCGAGCTCGTCGACTTCGGCGTCGTGGGCGACCTGTTCAGCGTCCTGCCCCAGGCCACCGAGGCCGTCAAGAAGCGCTGACCTCCCCCAGGTCGATCCGGGGCCGCCGCCACGCGCACGCGTGAAGGCGGCCCCGATCTTCGTCATACGGCCTCTAGGGTGGGAACCGCCCGGCGGGGCCACGACGTCCACCAGAGGACGTCAGCAGCAGTGCAGCGGTGCGGAGGGGGATTCACATGACCACGCGACGGTCCCAGGTCGTGGTGCTTGGGATGACGGCCGTCCTGGCGGGTGCGATCACCGGCTGCTCGTCGGGCACCCGCCCCACGTCGGCCGGGGTCTGCGTCGACCCCGACACCAACACCCGCGTCGAGGACCGCTACTGCGACCAGTGCCTCGACCCACGCACGGGCAAGCCGCTGCGCAAGCCCAACGGCCAGCCCTACACCGAGGCGGAGTGCGAGGCCCAGCACAGGCGGGGTGGCGGCGGGGTCCTGCTGCTCGGCGGCCTTCGCGGCCCGGGCTACTACTACTACAACAACGGTGCGCGGGTCCCGCGGGTTGGGGGCGCCGTCAGCGGCGGCAGCTTCAGCGCACCGTCCAACCACTCCTACGTCCGCGGCGGTGTCGACCGCAACGGCACGACCCTCGACGCGTCGAAGGTCAAGGGCGGCAAGACCACGACCATCTCGCGGGGCGGCTTCGGCGGGTCCGGCAGCAAGGGCAGCAGCTGATGCGGCGCGTCCCCTCGGAGCCGCGGACCGGCTGGCGGGAGACGGTCGAGTCTCAGGGGCTGGTCTATCCCGTCACCGTCCGGCCCGACGGCACCGAGCGCCCCTACTGGTACGAAGAGGCCTACTACGCCCTCACCGCCGCCGAGGTCGACCAGCTCGAGGCCGCCACCGGGCAGCTGCACGGCATGTGCCTCGAGGCCGCCCGCCACCTCGCCACCGGAGCGATGGGCGACCTCGGGCTCCCCGAGGGGTCGCTGCGGCTCGCGCAGGCCTCGCTCGACGCCGCCACCCCGTCCCTCTACGGCCGGTTCGACCTGCGCCACGACGGCGAGGGACCGCCCAAGCTGCTGGAGTACAACGCCGACACCCCCACCGGGCTGCTCGAGTCCTCGGTGATCCAGTGGTTCTGGCTCGAGGACACCCACCCCGACCGCGACCAGTGGAACTCCGTGCACGAGAGGCTGATCGCCGCGTGGCAGGACCTGGCGCCGCGCATCACCCAGCCGGTCTGGTTCGCCCACCACGAGGGCGAGACCACCGGCGAGGAGTGGATGACCGTGACCTACCTGCGCGACACGGCCGAGCAGGCCGGGCTCGCGACGCAGGGCATCACGATGGGGCAGATCGGCTACAACGAGGCGGCCGAGTACTTCGTCGGGCACGAGGCGCGGATGCTCCGCACCTGCTTCAAGCTCTACCCGTGGGAGGACATGCTCCGCGAGCCGTTCGGCCGCTGGGTCGAGCCGCGCCCCAACCCGATGTACGGCACCACGTGGATCGAGCCGCCGTGGAAGGTGCTGCTGTCCAACAAGGCGCTGCTGGCCGCCCTGTGGCACCTCTACCCGGGGCACGAGCTGCTGCTGCCGGCCTACCTCGACGAGCCGCGTGAGCTGACCGAGTGGGTCGCCAAACCGCTGCACGGGCGCGAGGGTGACAACATCCGCATCCACGCCGAGGGGATCGAGCACGAGCAGCCCGGCGGCTACGGCGCCGAGGGCTGGTGCTACCAGCAGTGGTGCCCGCTGCCCGAGCTCGACGGCAACAAGGTCGTGCTCGGCAGCTGGGTCGTCGACGGGCGCGCCGCGGGCGTCGGCATCCGCGAGAGCGACGGCTGGATCACCGACTACGACGCGCGCTTCGTGCCGCACCTGATCGACACCGCACCACCCAGCGAGGCCCAGCGCACGGCATGGGTCGACGACGACCGGAGGGGATCCCGACGATGACCGACATGCTCGAGTCTCTGCTGTATGCCGCTGTCTACTGCCTGGCCGGGATCGCCCTGCTGGCAGGGGGATTCGTCACGATGGACCTCCTCACGCCGGGGCGGCTCGGCGAGCGCATCTACACCGAGCGGTCGATCAACGCGGCCCTCATCGTGGGTGCGGAGTTCCTCGGGCTCGGGGCGATCGCCTTCACGACGATCTGGACCAACGGCAGCGCCGGCTTCGGCGCGGCGCTGGCCTGGACGCTGGCCTTCGGGATCCTCGGGATCGCCCTGCAGGCCGTGAGCTTCCTGGTGCTCGACGCCATCACGCCGGGGTCGCTGCGCGCGATCGCGGTCGAGCAGGGCCTGCACCCGGGGGCCATCGTCGCCGCGTCCGCGATGCTCGCGGTGAGCGCCATCGTGTGCGCGTCGATAGCCTGACGGCGTGACCGACGACCGCACCCGCACCTGGCAGCCCCTGCCCACCGACCGTCCCGTCCGGGTCGCCCTGCTCGGCCACGGCCTCGCCGGCAGCGTCTTCCACGGCCCCCTGCTGGCCGCCGACCCCCGGTATGCCGTCACCGTCGTCATGACCTCGTCGCCCGAGCGCGCGGAGGCGGCCCGCAGCGCCCATCCCGGTGTCGAGATCGTCCCGGACGCCGACGCCGTGTGGGAGCGGGCCGGCGACCTGGACCTCGCGGTCGTGGCCACACCGGGCGAGACCCACGCGCGGTTCGGCATACAGGCTCTCGAGCACGGTCTGGCCTGCGTCCTCGACAAGCCGGCCTGCACGACCGCCGCGGAGGGCGCCGAGCTCCTGGCCACCCAGGCGCGGACCGGGGTGCCGCTCACCGTCTTTCACAACCGCCGGTTCGACGGCGACTTCCTCACGGCCCGACGGCTGGTGCGCGAGGGCCGGCTCGGCGAGCTCGTGCGGATCGAGTCGTCGTTCGAGGTCTGGAAGCCCACGGTCACCAAGGCGTGGAAGGCCGGCGCCAGCCCCGCCGAGGGCGGCGGCGTGCTCTACGACCTCGGACCGCACCTGATCGACCAGGCCGTGCAGCTCGCCGGTCCGGTCGAGGACTCGTATGCCGTCCTGCGCGCGCTTCGCGCGGGTGCGCTCGCGGACGACGACGCGGTCGTGGTGCTGCGGCACGAGTCCGGCGTCGTCAGCCACCTCACCGCCAGCACCCGGGCTCGCCGGCCCGGACCGCGGATGCGGGCGCTCGGCACCGAGGGCGCCTGGACCTGCCACGGCCTCGACGGCCAGGAGAAGGCCCTCGGGGCAGGTGCCTCGCCGAGCGACGGCGACTTCGGGATCGCCGGGTCCGAGCGGGGGAGCGTGCTCACCACCGACGCCGGCGACGAGGCCGTGCCGCTGGAGCGGGGGGACTACCCGCGCTTCTACGCCGAGCTGGCCGACGCCCTGCAGGGGAGGGGTGAGGTGCCGGTCGACCCGGCCGACGCCGTGGGCGTGGTGGGCCTCATCGCCGACCTGCACCGTCGCCACCCGGTCCGACCGCGCCCGTAGACTCGAGGGCGTGCTGCAGGACTACGCCTATCTCGACCACGCCGCCACGACCGCCGTCCACCCGGAGGTGATCGAGGCCGTCGCGGCCCGTCGCGCCGTCGTCGGCAACCCGTCCAGCCTGCACACCGCCGGCCGTGCAGCCCGCCGCGTCGTCGAGGAGTGCCGCGAGCAGATCGCCGAGGCGGTCGGGGCCCGCCCCTCGGAGGTGGTCTTCACCTCCGGCGGGACCGAGGCCGACAACCTGGCGGTCATCGGCGGCTATCGCGCGCGTCGGGCCGCCGACCCCGCCCGCCGCCGCGTCCTGACCAGCACCGTCGAGCACCCCGCCGTCCTGGACGCCGTGGAGCACCTCGCCACGCACGAGGACGCCGAGGTGACCTGGCTCGAGGTCGACGAGACCGGTCGGGTGCGCCTCGACCAGGCCCGCGCCGCCATCGAGGACGACCCCGGCTCGGTCGCCCTCGTCTCGCTGATGTGGGCCAACAACGAGGTCGGCACGATCCAGCCTGTCGCCGAGGTGGCCTCGATCGCCGCCGCGCACGGCATACCCGTGCACACCGACGCCGTCCAGGCGGTGGGGCACGTGCCGGTGGGCTTCGCGGAGTCGGGCGCCACCCTGCTCTCCCTGACGGCGCACAAGCTCGGCGGACCCGTCGGCACCGGGGCGTTGCTGGTGCGCCGCGACGCCGCCGTGTCGCCGCTCACCCACGGCGGGGGCCAGGAGCGCCAGATCCGGTCGGGCACCCTCGACACCGCGGGCATCGTCGGCCTGGCCACGGCGCTCGAGATCGCCAGCCGGTCGAGGGAGTCCGAGACGGAGCGGCTCGTGGCGCTGCGCGACCGGCTCCTGCACGGGGCGCTCGACCTGGGGCTCGGCATCCGCGTCGGCGGGGACTGGGAGCCGGGCGACGCGAGCCGCCGGCTGCCCGGCAACGCCCACCTGCTCGTCCCCGGCTGCGAGGGCGACTCGTTGCTCTATCTCATGGACGCGGCCGGCGTGCTCTGCTCCACGGGCTCGGCCTGCCACGCCGGCGTGCCGCAGCCCTCGCACGTGCTGCTCGCCATGGGGCTCAGCGAGACCGAGGCGCGAGGAGCCCTGCGCCTCACCCTGGGGCACACCTCGACCGAGGCCGACGTCGAGCGCGCCCTCGCCGCCCTGCCCGGCGCGGTGGAGCGGGCGCGGCGCGCCGGGTCGCTGTCGGGGGAGGGGCCGCGCGAGACCTCTGCGTCTGAGAGGGCCGAGCCTGCCGAGACCGCCGAGACCGCCGAGACCGCCGCGACCTCGACCGAGACCGCCCAGGCCCCGCGGGTCGACCTGTCCGACGCGGAGGTCGCGAGCTGATGCGCGTCGTCGCCGCCATGAGCGGGGGCGTCGACTCGGCCGTCGCCGCGTCGCGCATGCTCGAGGCCGGGCACGACGTCGTGGGCGTCCACCTCGCGCTGTCCACGTCCGCCGCCACGCTGCGCGAGTCTGCCCGCGGCTGCTGCACGCTCGAGGACGCGGGCGACGCCCGCCGGGTGGCCGACCGGCTCGGGATCCCGTTCTACGTCTGGGACATGGCCGCGCGGTTCAAGGCCGACGTCGTCGACGACTTCGTCCAGGAGTATGCCGCCGGCCGGACCCCCAACCCCTGCCTGCGCTGCAACGAGCGCATCAAGTTCGCGGCGCTGCTCGACAAGGCGCTGGCGCTGGGCTTCGACGGCGTCGCGACGGGGCACTACGCCCAGGTCGTGGAGACCACCGGTGCCGACGGGACGAGGCGGCGCGAGCTGCACCGCGCCGTGGACCAGGCCAAGGACCAGAGCTATGTCCTCGGGGTGCTCGACGCCGACCAGCTCGCGCGGTCGTTCTTCCCCCTCGGCGACTCCACCAAGCCGCAGATCCGCGAGGAGGCGGCGGCCCGTGGCTTCGCCGTGGCCAAGAAGCCCGACTCGCACGACATCTGCTTCATCGCCGACGGCGACACGCGCGGCTGGCTGGCGCAGCGGCTGGGGGAGCAGCCCGGCGAGATCGTCGACGAGACGGGCTCGGTCGTCGGCAGCCACCAGGGCGCCTACGCCTACACGGTCGGGCAGCGCCGCGGCCTGCGCCTCGGCCGGCCCGCCGCGGACGGGGCGCCGCGCTACGTCGTCGACGTGGACGTGCCCCGCAACCAGGTCGTGATCGGCCCCGCCGACCTGCTCGGCATCGACGCGATCCGCGGCGACCACGCCCGCTGGTGCGGCGCGCCGCCCGCCGGCGAGGTCGAGGTGGGGGCCCAGCTGCGGGCGCACGGCGAGGAGCTCCCGGCCCGGGCCTGGGTGGACGGGGACTGCGTGCAGGTCCGGCTGCTCGAGCGCACGCGTGGCGTCGCGCCCGGCCAGTCGGTCGTGCTCTACGACGGGACCCGCGTGGTCGGGTCCGCCACCATCGCCGAGACCTGGCGCGATGGCGGTGCCCGGCATGAGGGTCGCCGGGACCGGGTATGCGGCATACCTCACCAGCGGACGGCACCCAAGGCCGCCCGCACGACCGGCAAGGAGATGACCATGACGGACATCGACCCCCAGGGAACCGAGCTGCGCAACCACGAGCTGGCCGACGAGGACTCGCGCCAGCACACCGAGACGGCGGTCGAGGGCGACGCCGAGGGCCAGCAGGACGCCGAGCGCGTCCACTCCGAGGACCCCGCCGAGGGCTGAGCCGCCGTTCGAGAGGCGACAGACGGGGGTGATGCGCGACGGATGACCCCCGTCTGTCGCCTTCCGACGTGTACGAGCCGGATGCCGGAGCGCGCTACCGTCGAGGTGTGACGAGAGCGACAGGCATGGGTTCGTGGCCGGGCACCGACGTGCGCGAGACGCAGCGCGGGGTGCGGTCGCTGCTCGCCGAGGACGGGTTGCCCTACCTGCCCGAGCTGCCCGACCGCGGGCCCGGGGCCGACATGGTCGGGCGCGCCGCGGCGCTGCTCGTGGACCTGCACGTCGACCTGCAGCCGATGGGCTGGCGGTTCGTCGACCGACCCGGACGCGACGCCGACCGCGCACGCTCGTGGTGGGGGCAGGACCTGGACGAGCTGGCCGAGACCTTCGACGGCTACCAGGGCGAGCTCAAGGTGCAGGTCGCCGGGCCGTGGACCCTCGCGTCGTCGGTCTGGCTGCACCGGGGCGAGCGCAGCGTCGTCGACCCGGGGGCCGTCCGCGACCTGGCGGGCTCGCTCGCCGAGGGCATCAAGGGTCACGTCGCCGAGGTGGAGCGCCTCGTCCCTGGGTCGCGCGTCGTGCTGCAGCTCGACGAGCCGTCGCTCCCCGGCATGCTCGCCGGTCGCCTGCCCACCGCCAGCGGCTTCGGTCGGATCCCCGCCGTCGACTCGTATGTCGCCGCCAACCTCGTGGGGGAGGTGCTGCAGGCGGCGGGGGACCGGCATACGGTCGTCCACTGCTGCGCCAAGGGCACGCCGCTCGCCCTGCTGCGCACCACGGGCGCCTCGGCGCTCGCCGTCGACGCCACCGTCCTGGGTCCCAAGGGCTGGGAGTCGCTCGCCACCACCCTCGAGGCGGGCACCGACGTCTGGCTCGGCAGCTATGCCTCGGCGTCGCCGCTGCCCACCGTCGCCGCCGTCCACGACGGACTCGTGCGCCGCTGGCACGAGCTTGGGCTCGCGGCCAGCGACCTCGCGGAGGTGACGATCTCGCCGGCGTGCGGCCTGGTCGGGCTGTCGCCCGCCGACGCCGTCGCCGCGCAGCGCCTGGCGGTGCAGGTGGCCGAGGCGGTCACCGAGACGGCCCTGGGGTGAGCGCCACGCGCGTCCCCTGGCAGGTCAAGTGGATCGGGCTCGTCCTGATCTGGGGCTCGAGCTTCCTGCTCATGAAGGTCGGGCTCGACGCCCTCGCACCACTGCAGATCTCGACGCTGCGCGTGGTGTCCGGCGCGGTGGTCGTCGTGACCCTGCTGCACCTCGGCCGGGGTCGGCTGCCGAGCGAGCGGCGCGCGTGGCTCCACCTGCAGGTCGTCGGATTCTTCTTGTGCACGGCGCCGTTCACGTTGTTCGCGCTCGGCGAGACGCGGGTCAGCTCGGCGCTCGCCGGCATCGGCAATGCCGTCACGCCCATCGCCACCGTCGTGCTGACCATGCTGTTCGTGCGGGACGAGCACTACTCGCTGCCTCGCCTGGCGGGCGTGGTGCTGGGGTTCCTCGGCGTCGTCGTGATCATGCAGCCGTGGGCGGTGCACGAGCGGCCGGACCTGCTGGGCTTCGCGATGACGCTGGCCGCGGGCACGTGCTACGGCATCGGCTGGACCTGGCACCGGCTGCACCTCAAGCGCTACGACCCGGGCGGGCTGAGCGTGCCGGCCGGCCAGCTCGTCAGCGCCTCGGGCCAGCTCGTGCTGCTGCTCACGGCGTGGTGGGCGCTCGGCGGGTCCGGCCTCGCGGCGCCGTGGTCCACACACCTGGCCCGCCCCGGCGGCTCGGTCCTGTGGCCGCTGCTGGCCGTGCTCGTGCTCGGGACGGTCGGCACGGGGTGGGCGTTCACCGCGCAGTTCGACGTGGTGCGGGCCGCCGGGGCGACGGTGGGGACCTCGGTCACCTATCTCATCCCGGTCGTGTCGGTGCTCCTCGGCGTGCTCGTGCTGGACGAGCACGTGACGGCCTGGACGCTGGTGGGCTTCGCGTTCGTCCTGTCGGGGGCCGTGCTCATCGGCCTCGGCAACCGCTGGGCGACGTCGCACGCAGCCCGGCGCGCTGCGCGAATCCACTGACCCCGTTCGGCAACCACGTGGCATCGTCCCCAAGGCGTCATCACTCGCCGGAGGTCACTTGGCAGGGAGGGAGCGCGCGAAGTCCAGCCCCACCTCGAGCCAGGCGCGCAGCCCCTCGTGCGTCGCCAGCGTGCGCTCGTCGACGACCAGCCAGTTCTGCATCTCCCGGCCCTTCATCACCATCCGGCTCGCCCCGTCCTCGGCCACCAGCCGGTCCGCCTCCTCCGGGTCGCAGCGCAGCATCAGCCCGCCGGCGCTGACGGCGGCCACGGCCATGTTGCCCGACGCGAGGAAGGCCAGCCCGCCGAACATCTTCTTCTCCGTCACGTCCAGGTCGTCTTGCACGTACGCCCGGATGCGGGCGGCCAGGTTCTCGTCATACGCCATGCCCACGATGATGGCGCACGCGGTCGCTCAGGGGGTCTGTCCGACCCGTCTGGCACGATGCACGTATGGCGAGGAGCACGTCCCCGGCTCGCGGGGTCACCGACGACGAGGCCGACATCCCGACGACCGAGACCGAGGTGGCCGACGCCTCGGTCGAGGCCCGCCACGAGTGGACCGACGTGGCGCAGCGGGTGGTCGAGGCGCAGGAGGCCTACTACGGCCGGGACGCGCCGACGCTGTCGGACGCGGACTACGACCAGCTGATGCGCCGCCTGCAGGAGCTCGAGGAGGAGTTCCCCGACCTGCGCACGCCCGACAGCCCGACCCAGCGCGTCGGGACTTTCCACCAGGCCACCGACTTCGCTCCGGTGGAGCACCGCGAGCGGATGCTCAGCCTGGACAACGTGTTCTCCGCCGACGAGCTGGCCGAGTGGCTGGCCCGGGTGGAGCGAGACCTCGAGGGGGCGCCGCACTACCTGTGCGAGCTCAAGATCGACGGGCTCGCCATCAACCTGCTCTACGAGGGCGGCCGGCTGACGACGGCCGCCACGCGCGGCGACGGGCGCGTGGGGGAGGACGTGACCCCCAACGTCCGCACGATCGAGGGCATCCCGCACCGGATCACCGGCGACGACGTGCCGGACCTGCTCGAGGTGCGCGGCGAGATCTTCTTCCCCATCGAGGCCTTCGGCGACCTCAACGCGAGCCTGGTCGAGCAGGGCAAGGCGCCCTTCGCCAACCCGCGCAACGCGGCGGCAGGGTCGTTGCGGCAGAAGGACTCTCGCATCACCGCGACCAGGCCCCTGCACATGCTGGTCCACGGCGTCGGCGCCCGGACGGGCTTCGCCATCACGCGCCAGAGCCAGGCCTACGAGCTGCTGACGGCCTGGGGCTTCCCGACGTCCTCGCACTACCGCGTGCTCGCGAGCCCGCAGGAGGTGCTGGACTTCGTCGCCTACTACGGCGAGCACCGGCACGACGTCGAGCACGAGATCGACGGCATCGTCATCAAGGTCGACGAGATCTCCCTCCAGGGCCGGCTGGGGACGACCTCGCGGGCGCCCCGCTGGGCGATCGCCTACAAGTACCCGCCCGAGGAGGTCAACACCACGCTGCTGGACATCCGGGTCAACGTCGGCCGCACCGGGAGGGTCACGCCCTACGGCGTGATGGAGCCGGTCAAGGTCGCCGGCTCGACCGTCGAGATGGCCACGCTGCACAACGCCTTCGAGGTGGTGCGCAAGGGCGTGCTCATCGGCGACACCGTGGTGCTGCGCAAGGCCGGTGACGTGATCCCCGAGATCCTCGGCCCGGTCGTCGACCTGCGCGACGGCACCGAGCGGGAGTTCGTGATGCCGACGCACTGCCCGGCGTGCGGCACCGAGCTCGCCTACGAGAAGGAGGGCGACAAGGACATCCGCTGCCCCAACGCCCGCTCCTGCCCGAGCCAGCTGCGCGAGCGGGTCTTCGGCCTGGCATCGCGCGGCGGGTTCGACATCGAGGCGCTCGGCTGGGAGGGCGCGATCGCGCTCCTGGACTCCGGCGTGATCGCCGACGAGTCCACGTTGTTCGACCTGAGCGCCGAGGACGTGGCCCGGGTGCCGCTCTACACGCGGGCCGCCACCAAGAAGGAGCTGGCCGACCCGGACTCCGTGCCCGAGCCGGGGATCGTGGACGGGCACGTCCTGTCCGCCAACGGCCGCAAGCTCGTCGACAACCTCGACAAGGCCAAGGAGCAGCCCCTGTGGCGCGTCCTCGTGGCGCTGTCGATCCGTCACGTCGGGCCGACCGCGGCGCGGGCGCTCGCCACGCACTTCGCCTCGATGGACGCCATCCGCGCCGCGTCGGTCGAGGAGCTGGCAGACGTCGAGGGGGTCGGCGGCGTCATCGCCGAGTCGGTCGTGCAGTGGTTTGACGTCGACTGGCACCGCGAGATCGTCGAGCGCTGGGCGGCCTCCGGGGTGCGTATGGCGGACGAGCGGGACGCCTCGATCGAGCGCACGCTCGAGGGTCTCACCGTGGTCGTCACGGGCTCGCTCGAGAGCTTCACGCGCGACTCGGCCAAGGAGGCGATCATCGCCCGCGGCGGCAAGGCGGCCGGCTCGGTCTCCAAGAAGACCGACTTCGTCGTCATCGGCGACAACGCCGGCACCAAGGCCGCCAAGGCCGAGGAGCTCGGTCGCCCGATCCTGGACGAGGCCGGCTTCGTGCGCCTGCTCGAGGGCGGCCCGGACGCCGTCTCCTGACGCGCCTGCACGGCCGTTCCCGCCGGGCCACTCGCGCCCGTCACAGATCTTCGGGTTCTATCCCGAAGATCTGCTTCTATTGCGAAGGCGCGGCGGAGGCGAATGGCAGAGCTGCCAGGGGTGCGTCGGGTGGCTTGGCGCCGGGTCGAGAGACTGTGCGCGGGTACTCCTGGCGACTGGTGGTGACGGTCGGTGAGGGCCTCGGCGGATGGGTGTTTCCGCTGGTCAAGGGTGGTTTCCGGTCATATTTTTCGCTATCATGTTCGTATGACGACGGCGCCGCTCCGCGAGGCTCACCAGCCCGACGCGGGTCCGGCACGCCGCCACCTGACCCCCCTGTCCGAGGCCGCGACTGGGACGCTGTCGGCGGG
>NZ_DCYC01000094.1:29837-32553 GCF_002330965.1 Arsenicicoccus sp. UBA2120 | reverse complement strand
AGAAAAGCCGCGCCGCCGGGGTCTCGGGTCCCCGGCGGCGCGGTAGTGCCATCAAACCAGATCCGCATGGCCGTCGTGGGCCATTTCAGCCCAAAATTTGTGGGCATTCGCCCAAGTTGTCAGGCAAGTGACTGGAGTGCCTCAAGGTACCCGTTGAGCTCGCGAGCGTCGCCCAGACCGTTCTCGATCTTCCATCGAACGACGCCCTCGCGATCGATCACGTAGGTGCCTCGCGCCGCGGCACCGGGCCCCTCCTGGAAGATCCCGTAGGCACGCGACACCTCGCCGTGCGGCCAGAAGTCGCTCAGCAGGTCGAAGTCGTAGCCCTCCTGCTCCGACCACGCGCGCAACGAGTAGACGGGGTCGCACGAGATCGCCAGCACGCGGACGCCCGCGTCCTCGAAGTCCTCGAGGTTGTCGCGGATCTCGCACAGCTCGCCGGTGCAGATGCCGCTGAAGGCGAAGGGGTAGAACAGCACGACGACGTTGCGGCCACGCAGCTTCGACAGCGTGACGTCCTGGCCGTGCTGGTTCTTGAGCGTGAAGTCGGGGGCCGGCTGGCCCACCTCGACGGTGCTCATCGCTTGTGCGTCCCCAGCTTGGTGGCGACCCAGTTCGGGCCGACGGCGGACGTGGTGGTGATCGACAGCCCCGCGATCGGAGCGGCCTCGCCGATGTCGGCGCCCGAGACGTGACCGTCGCGGCCCACCTTCGGCGTGAGCAGCCAGACGAACCCACCTTCGTCCACGTCCTGCAGCGCATCGACGAGCGCGTCGGTCAGATCACCGTCCTCCTCGCGCCACCACAGGATCACGCCGTCGACGACCTCGCCGACGTCTCCGTCCACCATGGCGTTCCCGGTGTGCGACTCGATCGCCGACCGAAATTCCTCGTCGACGTCCTCATCCCAGCCGAGCTCCTGGATGACGGAGTCAGGTACGAAGCCCAGCTTTCCCGCGTCCACCGCACCTCCTTGTTCCCTACTTCTCGTAGGTCGTTCTGGTTGCTTGCCGGACTCACACTAGCGAACTCCGGGTGGTTTGATGGAGGAGTCCATCCCGACACCCGAGGGAGAGAGCACCATGGCCTCATCCGGCCCCGATCGCCCCATCATCCACGAGGGCATGCCCACCCAGCTGCCGGACGTCGATCCCGACGAGACGCAGGACTGGCTCAGCTCGCTCGACCAGATGGTCGACGAGAGGGGTCGAGACCGCGCCCGCTACGTCATGCTGCGGATGCTGGAGCGCGCGCGTGAGCAGGCCGTCGGCATGCCGGCGCTGCGCAGCACCGACTTCATCAACACCATTCCCCCCGAGCGCGAGCCCGACTTCCCCGGCGACGAGGACATCGAGCGACGCATCCGCTCCTACATCCGCTGGAACGCCGCGGTCATGGTCTCGCGCGCGAACCGCCCCGGCCTCGGCGTCGGCGGCCACATCGCGACCTACCAGTCTGCGGCCAGCCTCTACGAGGTCGGCTTCAACCACTTCTTCCGCGGCAAGGACCACCCCGGCGGCGGCGACCACATCTACTACCAGGGTCATGCCGCACCCGGCATCTACGCACGGTCGTTCCTCGAGGGCAGCTTCGACGAGAACCGCCTCAACAACTTCCGGCAGGAGCACTCGCAGGGCGCCGGCGAAGGTCTCTCCTCGTACCCGCACCCGCGGCTGATGAGCAACTACTGGGAGTTCCCGACGGTCTCGATGGGCCTCGCGGCGATCAACTCGATCTACCAGGCGCGCTTCAACCGGTACCTGCACCACCGCGGCATCAAGGACACCAGCGACCAGCACGTGTGGACGTTCCTGGGCGACGGCGAGATGGGCGAGCCCGAGTCGCTCGGCGCGATCAGCGTCGCCGGGCGCGAGCAGCTCGACAACCTCACGTTCGTCGTGAACTGCAACCTGCAGCAGCTCGACGGCCCCGTGCGCGGCAACGGCAAGATCATCCAGGAGCTCGAAGCACAGTTCCGCGGCGCCGGCTGGAACGTCATCAAGGTCGTCTGGGGCCGCGGCTGGGACCCGCTGCTCGCGGCGGACCGCGACGGCGCGCTGGTCAACCTCATGAACACCACGTCCGACGGCGACTTCCAGACCTTCAAGGCCAACGACGGCGCCTACGTCCGTGAGCACTTCTTCGGCCGGGACCCGCGCACGGCCAAGATGGTCGAGGGTTGGTCCGACGACGAGGTATGGCGTCTCACCCGTGGCGGTCACGACTACACGAAGGTGTACGCCGCCTACAAGGCCGCCACGGAGACCACCGGCGTGCCGACGGTCATCCTCGCCCACACGATCAAGGGCTACTTCCTCGGGCAGCACTTCGCGGGGCGCAACGCGACGCACCAGATGAAGAAGTTCGCCCTGGACGACCTCAAGGACCTGCGCGACCGGCTCGAGATCCCGGTCGCCGACAAGGTGCTCGAGGACGACCCCTACCAGCCGCCGTACTACCACCCCGGCATGGACGACGACCGCATCGCCTACATGATGACGCGGCGCAAGGAGCTCGGTGGCGGCCTGCCGTCGCGCCGTGACTCCGGCAAGGCCCTCAAGCTGCCGGAGGACAAGGCCTACGCGACGGTCAAGAAGGGCTCGGGCAAGCAGACCATCGCCACGACCATGGCGTGGGTCCGGCTGCTCAAGGACCTCATGCGCGACAAGGAGTTCGGCCAGCGCGTCGTGCCGATCATCCCCGACGAGGCCCGCAC
>NZ_DCYC01000094.1:0-29691 GCF_002330965.1 Arsenicicoccus sp. UBA2120 | reverse complement strand
ATCAAGATCTACAACCCGCACGGGCAGAACTACACCCCGGTCGACCACGAGCTGATGCTCGCCTACCGCGAGGCCAAGAACGGCCAGATCCTGCACCTCGGCATCAACGAGGCGGGCTCGATGGCGGCGTTCACGGCGGCGGGCACGTCATACGCCACGCACGGCGAGCCCATGGTGCCGATGTACGTCTTCTACTCGATGTTCGGCTTCCAGCGGACCGGCGACTCGATCTGGGCCGCCGCCGACCAGCTGACCCGCGGCTTCCTCATCGGCGCCACGGCCGGCAAGACCACGCTCACCGGCGAGGGCACGCAGCACATGGACGGGCACTCCCCGCTGCTGGCCTCGACCAACGAGGCGGTCGTGCACTACGACCCGGCCTACTCTTACGAGATCGCCCACATCATGCAGGACGGTCTGCGCCGGATGTACGGCGAGAACGCCGAGGACGTCATCTACTACCTGACGGTCTACAACGAGCCGATCGTCATGCCGGCCGAGCCCGAGGGTCTGGACGTCGAGGGCCTGCTCAAGGGCATGTACCTCCTCAAGGAGGCCGAGGGCGCCGGTGACGCGGGCGACAAGCGGGCCCAGCTGCTGGCCTCCGGCGTCGGGGTCCCGTGGGCCCTCGAGGCGCAGGAGCTGCTCGCCAAGGACTGGGGCGTGGCCGCCGACGTGTGGTCGGTCACCTCGTGGAACGAGCTGCGACGCGACGGCATGGCCGCCGACAAGCAGGCCTTCCTCAACCCCTCGCAGGACGCTCCCGAGGCGTACGTCACGACGGCCCTCAAGGACCGTCCGGGTCCGGTCGTCGCGGTGTCCGACTACATGCGGGCCGTGCAGGACCAGATCCGCGAGTGGGTCCCGGGCGACTACTTCACGCTGGGCGCGGACGGCTTCGGCTTCTCCGACACGCGTGCGGCCGCCCGCCGTCACCTGCACATCGACGGCCCGTCCATGGTCGTGCAGACCCTGGCGGCACTCGCCAAGCAGGGTGTCGTGGAGCGCTCGGTCGTCCAGGAGGCGATGGACAAGTACCGCCTGAGCGACGTCACCGCCGGCACCAGCGGCAACGCGGGCGGCGACGCCTGACGCCACCGCACCACCGCACCACCAGCAAAGATCGTGAGGGTTTGGTCCAGGTTTCTTGGACCAAACCCTCACGATGTTGGGCGTACGGAGCGGAGGGGGGCGGGGGCTACTGACGGCCCCAGAAGATGTCGCGGGCGACCACGCCGGTGTCAGGGTTGTCGGTGAACAGGCCGTCGAGGCCGGTGCGCAGGTAGGCCACCTGCTCCTCGATGGCCTTGCCGTAGTCGGCGGGGTTGGTGCCCTTCTGCAGGTCCTTGGCCATGAACTGGTTCTCGTTGCGGAACGTCCACGGGACGACCTTGAGGCCGAGGCGGTGGGCGTCACCGACCAGAGAGATCGGCTGGCCCAGCGTGCCGTCCGCCTTCTTGGGGATGACGAAGAACTTCTCCGGCCCGACGCCGTTGGCGAAGCGCGAGATCTCCTTGAGGCCCTTGGGCGTCATCCAGTCCTGGTAGAGGCGCTTGTCACCCTTGGAGATCAGGTCGTAGGGGCCGTCCAGCGGTCCGGTGCCGGTCCACGCGAGGAACGTCGAGCTCGCCTTGTAGCCGTGGCGGAACCGCAGGTCCTTGAGGTTGGTGATCTCGAAGGACTGGATCCACATCGGGGCGTTGCGCTTGTTGAGGCCGTACTTCTCGGTGAGGGCGACGACCTGGGGCTCGGGGACCAGACCCTTGTCGTGGAAGTAGGTGGAGTGCTTGATCTCGGGGATGATCCCGATCGTGCGGCGGTACTTCTTGGAGAGTCGCTCGCGCAGGCGCAGCACCTCCTCGTAGGTCGGGGCCTGGTAGAGCCCGTCGTAGATCGTGTTGCGCTGGCGAACCGTCGCGAGGCGCTCCTTGGCCCGCAGCGTCCGCAGCTCGGCGAGGGTGAAGTCCTCGGTGAACCAGCCGGTGACGTCGACCCCGTCGAGCTTCTTGGTGGTCTTGCGCGACGCGAACTCGGGGTGGGCGGCGACGTCGGTCGTGCCCGAGATCTCGGGCTCGTGGCGGTCGACCAGCTGACCGTCCTTGGTCATGACCAGGTCGGGCTCGATGTAGTCGGCGCCCATCTGCACCGCCAGCTCGTAGGCCGCGATCGTGTGCTCGGGGCGGTAGCCCGAGGCCCCACGGTGGGCGACGACCAGCGGCGAGGGCATGCCCTTGGCGTCGGTGTAGCGGCGGTCCTTGCCCCCGTGGTCGGCCGCCTGCGAGCGGTCGTCGGAGGACGCGTCGGCGGCAGCGGAGCCGGCCGAGCTGGCCGAGCTGGCGGAGGACATCGCGGCGGTCACGGGCAGCAGCGCGGCGGCGAGGACGACGGCCGCGACGGTGGGGGTTCGTCTCATGGGGGTGGACGCTAGTGCGGACAGGCGACGATCGCCCGGCCACCGGGTGAACGTGGGCCATCCGCGTGACGGCTTGTCGGCGTCATACAACTAGGCTGCCGCCGTGCCCTCCCCGCGTCCCACCCCCACGCCCGCCACGCTGCAGCGCGTGCAGGACAGCGCCGGGATGCTGGCCACGGCGGCGACGGCCCGCATCGAGGCGCAGCACGAGTGGTACCGCTCGCTCAGCGCGGAGGACCGCAGCTGGGTGGGGCTGGTCGCCCAGGCCGGGATCGGCAGCTTCCTGGGGTGGCTGCGCGACCCCGCCGCACCGCCCATGGTGACGGCCGACGTGTTCGGCACGGCGCCGCGCGAGCTGACGCGGTCGGTCTCGCTCGCCCAGACGCTGGACCTGGTCCGCTCCGTCGTGGGGGTGGTCGAGGAGGAGGTCGAGGGCCTGGCTGCGCAGGGCGACGAGCCGGCCCTGCGGGAGGCGGTGCTGCGCTACAGCCGCGAGGTGGCCTTCGCCGCGGCCCAGGTGTATGCCGAGGCCGCCGAGTCCAGGGGTGCCTGGGACGCCCGGCTCGAGTCCCTCGTCGTGGACGCCGTCATCCGTGGCGAGGCGGACAACTCGCTCCGCTCCCGCGCCACCGCGCTGGGCTGGGGGTCCATCCGCCACGTCACCGTCGTCGCAGGGCTGAGCCCGCACGAGGACACCGCCGCCGTGATCGACGCGGTGCGGCGGGCCGCCGGCCGCCTGCACGTGGAGGCGCTGAGCGCGGTCCAGGGGCGGCGCCTCGTCGTCATCCTGGGCGGCACGAGCGACGTCGCCGACGCCGCCGGCCGCCTGCTGGCCTACTTCGGCGACGGGCCGGTCGTGCTGGGGCCCACCGTCCCTCACCTGTTCGCCTCCGGACGCTCGGCCCGGGCGGCCCTGTCGGGACTCGCCGCGGCCCGGGCCTGGCCCGACGCGCCGCGGCCCGTCGAGGCCTCGGACCTGCTCCCGGAGCGTGTCCTCGCGGGGGACGACCACGCGCGACGGGCGCTGCTCGACCGCATCCACCGCCCCCTCGTCGACAGCGGGGGCGGCCTGCTCGAGACCGCGTCCGCCTATCTCGACGAACCGAGCCTCGAGGCCACGGCGCGAGCGTTGTTCGTGCACCCCAACACGGTGCGCTACCGCCTCGGTCGGATCGCCCAGGTCACGGGCCACGACCTCACGTCCTCGCGCGACGCCTTCACCGTCCGGCTGGCGCTGGCGCTGGGACGCCTGGGCGCTCCTGCCCCGCAGTCCTGGCGCTGAGGCCGGCCCCGTCCACCAGCGGCCCGGCATACCCGCTCCCCACCCGCTCTTTGTAGGAATCCTCCAAGGAACCAGACCGTTTCTGGTGGCGATCCGGCACGGCGTCGGCGCCGATCTCGGGAGAGAGTGGACGGGTGCTAGCGATCGTCTGCCCTGGACAGGGCTCCCAGTCCCCCGGTTTCCTCGCCCCCTGGCTGGAGCTGCCCGGCTTCCGCGACCGGCTGGAGTGGTTCTCCGCGGTCGCCGGGACCGACCTGGTGACCCACGGGACCGAGTCCGACAAGCCGACCATCACCGAGACCGACGTGGCGCAGCCGCTCATCGTCGGAGCCGGCCTGCTGAGCCTCCTGGCGCTCTTCGAGCACCCGTCGGCCGGCTACCCGGTCATCGGCATGGGCAGCGGCCACTCGGTCGGCGAGATCACCGCGGCCTGCGCCGCGGGCGTGCTGACCGCCGAGCAGGCCCTGGTCTTCGTGCGCGAGCGCGGGGACGGTATGGCGAAGGCCGCCGCCGCCTCCCCCACCGGCATGACCGCGGTCCTGGGCGGCGACCCCGACGAGGTGCTGGCCACCCTCGAGCGTCACGGGCTGACCCCGGCCAACGTCAACGGCGGCGGTCAGACCGTCGCGGCGGGCACCCTGGAGCAGCTCGAGGCGCTCAAGGCCGACCCGCCGGCCAAGGCGCGGGTCATCCCGCTCCCGGTCGCGGGGGCCTTCCACACCGAGCACATGGCCCCCGCCCAGGCCCGCCTCGAGGTCCTCTCGCGGGGCGTGACCAGCCACGACGCCCGCGTGCCGATCGTGTCCAACAAGGACGGCCGGCTCGTCCGCGACGGGCACGAGGTGCTGCGCCGGCTGGTCAGCCAGGTCGCCAGCCCCGTCCGCTGGGACCTGTGCATGCAGACGATGGTCGAGCAGGGCGTGACCGGGCTCATCGAGATCCCGCCGGCCGGCACGCTCGTGGGCCTGGCCAAGCGGTCCATGCCCGGCGTCGAGCTGCTGGCGTTGAAGTCGCCCGACGACCTGGAGGCCGCGCACCGCATGATCCGCGAGCACGGCAGCTCCCCCACCGAAGGAGGCACCGAGTGACCCGCCCCACCATCACCGAACGCTCCGGCGCCGCCCACGCCCGCATCTGGGGGGTCGGCGGCTACCGCCCCGAGCGCGTCGTCACCAACGACGAGGTCTGCCAGTGGATCGACTCGTCGGACGAGTGGATCCGCAGCCGGTCCGGCATCGAGGAGCGCCGCTGGGCCCGCGAGGACGAGTCCGTCATCGACATGAGCTGCGCGGCCGCCGAGGACGCGCTGACCAAGGCCGGCGTGCGCGCCGACCAGCTCGGGGCGGTCATCGTCGCCAACGTGACGCACCCCTTCCAGACGCCCAGCGCCGCGGCCGCGGTGGCCCACCGCATCGGCGCCTCCCCGGCCGCAGCCTTCGACCTGTCGGCGGCGTGCGCGGGCTACTGCCACGGCATCGGCCTGGCCAACGACATGGTCCGCGGCGGCACCGCCGAGTTCGTCCTGGTCATCGGGGTGGAGAAGCTCTCGGACTTCACCGACAAGCACGACCGTGGCACGGCGTTCATCTTCGGCGACGGCGCAGGGGCTGCGGTCGTCGGCCCGTCCGACTTCCCGGGGATCGGGCCCACCGTGTGGGGCTCCAAGGGCGAGGACTGGGACGTCATCCGCAACAAGTACTCCTGGGTGGACCTGCGCGACCACGCCCACGTCGGGAGCCTGGAGGAGCAGAGTCCCCGGGACGCCATGCCCTGGTCCTACCTCACGATGGCCGGGCAGAGCGTGTTCCGGTGGGCCGTCTACGCCATGGCCCCCGTGTGCCGGGAGGCGCTGGACGCGGCCGGGATCACGGCCGACGACCTGGACGCGTTCATCCCCCACCAGGCCAACATCCGCATCGTCGACGCGCTGGTCAAGCAGCTCAAGCTGCCCGAGCACGTCCCGGTCGCTGACGACATCCGCCACCAGGGCAACACCTCGTCGGCCTCGATCCCGCTGGCGACCGACCGCATGCTGACCGAGGGCCAGGCGCCGCACGGTGGGCTCGCCCTGCAGATCGGCTTCGGCGCGGGCCTGGTCTACGCCGCCCAGGTGATCGTCCTCCCCTGACGGCGCCACCGCCAGCACGCACGCAGATTCCCGCGGCCCGACGGGACCCATCGGGTCAGCCCGCACCATCCCACCCTCCGCACCGCACGGTCGGAGCAACCGAGAAGGAGCCTGAGATGGCCATGAACGAGAACGAGATCCTCCAGGGCCTGGCCGAGATCGTCAACGAGGAGACCGGCCTGGACGCGGCCGAGGTCCAGATGGACAAGTCCTTCACCGAGGACCTCGACATCGACTCGCTGTCGATGATGACGATCGTGGTCAACGCCGAGGAGAAGTTCGGCGTCCGCATCCCCGACGACGAGGTCAAGAACCTCAAGACGGTGCGCGACGCCGTGTCCTACATCAACGGGGCCCAGGGCTGACCCGAGGCACCCCCGCCTCTGGACGGGGTGGACCGCGGCACTTCGCCCGGTCCGCCCCGTCCGGCCCCACCTCATCCACCAAGGAGCAGCGAGATGACCACCTCGAGCAGCCGCCGCGTCGTCGTCACCGGTCTCGGTGCCACGACGCCCGTCGGCGGTAACGTCCAGGACAGCTGGGACGCCATCCTTGCGGGCCGATCCGGCGCCCGCCCCATGCCGTACGACTGGGTCGCGCAGCACCAGCTGCCGGTCACCTTCGCCGCGACCCTGGCCGTCCCGACCGCCGACGTCCTGAGCAAGGTCGAGGTCCGTCGCAACGACCCCAGCACCCAGGCCGCCCTCGTGGCCGCCCGCGAGGCCTGGGCCGACGCCGGCGCCCCCGAGGTCGAGCCCGAGCGGCTCGCGGTGTGCCTCGGCACCGGGATCGGCGGGGTGCAGACCCTGCTGGACCAGTGGGACGTGCTGCGCGAGAAGGGCCCGCGCCGGGTCTTCCCCCTCGCTGTGCCCATGCTGATGGCCAACGGCCCCGCGGCCGCCGTCTCGCTCGAGCTGACCGCACGCGCCGGCGCCCACACGCCGGTGAGCGCGTGCGCGTCCGGCGCGGAGGGCATCGCCCAGGCCCTCGCCCTGATCCGCAGCGGCAAGGCCGACGTCGTCGTCGCCGGTGGCACCGAGGCCGCCATCCACCCGCTGCCCGTCGCCGGATTCGCCGCCATGCAGGCCCTGTCGACCCGCAACGACGAGCCCGAGCGCGCCTCCCGTCCCTACGACAAGGACCGGGACGGCTTCGTGCTGGGCGAGGGCGCGGCCCTGCTCGTGCTGGAGTCCGAGGAGCACGCCACGGCGCGCGGCGCCCGCATCTACGGCGAGATCGCCGGTGCCGGCGCGTCGGCGGACGCCTACCACATCACCGCCGGCGAGCCCGAGGGTCGTGGCGCGGCCCGGGCCATGCTGGAGGCCATCGAGGACGCCGGCCTGACCACGACCGACATCTGCCACGTCAACGCGCACGCCACCTCCACCCCGGTCGGGGACGTCGCCGAGACCAGGGCCATCCACCGGGCGTTCGGGGACCACACCTCCCAGATCGCCGTCACGGCCACCAAGTCGATGACCGGTCACCTCCTCGGAGCGGCCGGCGCCCTCGAGACCGTCCTGACGCTGCTGGCGCTGCGTGACCGCACGATCCCGGCGACGATCAACCTCGAGTCCAAGGACCCCGAGATCGAGCTGGACGTCGTCACCGGCGAGGCGCGAGCCCTGCCCGAGGGCGACCTCGCGGCGCTCAACAACTCGTTCGGGTTCGGTGGCGCCAACGTCGCGCTGGTGGTCAAGAGCGTCGGCTGACCACCGGCCGGCCCAGTCGCAGCACCCTCGTCGGCATCAATGTCGATCGGCGGTATGACGACGTCGGTCATCGGTCCGACGGCCGATCCTCGGTCCGACGGTGTCGATCGCCGGTATGACGGTGTCGATCGCCGGTATGACGGCGAAGGGCCCGACCGCTCCCACCACGGGAGAGGTCGGGCCCTTCGTCATACGGCCTCCGGCACCCGGACGCGCACACCGCCCGGGTGCCGGGGCGCGACTCAGCCGACCTTGTGCAGCCAGCGGACCGGCGCACCGTCGCCGGCCTCGCGGTAGGCCTCGAGCTCGGCGTCCCACGGGGCGCCCAAGATCTGGTCGACGACCTCCCCGAGCACCCGCGGATCACCCTGGGCCTGCGCGATCGCGTGCCGCAGCCGGTCCTCGTTGACGACGGCGTCACCGCTCGCCGAGATCCAGGTGTGGTGCAGGCCGAGGTCGGGGGTGTGCGACCAGCGCGAGCCGTCGCACCCGGGGCTCGGGTCCTCGGTGACCTCGTAGCGCAGGGAGTCCCAGCCGCGCAGCGCGCTGGCGAGGGCGGCGCCCGTGCCAGCGGGCCCGACCCAGTTGACCTCGGTGCGCATCAGGCGCGCGTCAGCGGGCTGGCTCGTCCAGTCGAGGGTCACGGCGGCGCCGAGCACCCCTTCGAGCGCCCAGGCCACGTGCGGGCACAGGGCGGTAGAGGCGCTGTGGACGAACACCACGCCTCGCGTCGTCGGGGTGGCGTCGCCACCCCTGTGCAGATCGGCTGCAACGGACATCCTGACCTCCTGTGTGCGAGGGACGTCTTCCCCAACGACCTCGGGACCCAGGAGAGCTTTGGTCACGCTGCGTCGTCAATCATGCCCCATCATGGCTGGTCGCGCCAGGCCTTCCGGGTGAACGACACACCGCCGCGCGACCAGGGCCGCCCTCAGACCACGCCGAGCGGGGTGGTCCGAGGGGTGAACCCGGGAAAGATGGTGCCGAGGGAGCCGCCGTTGAGCAGGCGGGCCCTGATGATCTCGCTGAGCACCTGGCGGTAGTCCGTGGTGATCGGCACGTCACCCTCCACGAGGTTGGCGGTCGTGAGCGTGGGCATCGTGCCGTAGACCTTCTTGCCGTTCACTCCCCCGCCGGCCACGAACATCACGTTGCCGTGCCCGTGGTCCAGGCCCTGGTCTCCGTTCTCCTGGACGCGGCGGCCGAACTCGCTCATCGTGACGACGGTGGTGCGCTGCCAGAGGTCGCCGAGGTCGGCCCGCAGCGCGGCGATCCCCGCCGACAGGTCGGCGGCCCGACGCCACATCCAACCGTTCGTGTCCTGCGCCAGGCCGAGGTTGCGGTGCATGTCCCAGTCGTCGTTGTCGATGCAGGCGACCTCGAGCCCCCGGCCCGCCTTGGCGATCTGCGCGATGTCGCGCATGCCCTTGCCGAAGGTCGTGTCGGGGTAGGCAGCGCCGTTCGCCGGGACGTACTTCCCCGCGGCGGCGATGGCACGCTGGTCCGCGAGCCGGGCGACGGCGTCCAGGGTCGAGCGCGCGGTGAGCGCCGCGCCGCCGCCGGCGCGCGCGTACATCTGGTCGATGATCGTCGTGATGCGCTCGCGCGTGGTGCCGTCCGTGGTGTAGGTCGGCTGCAGCCCGAAGCTCGCCAGCTCGGCGACGGCGGGGGTCTCCATGCTGGGGGAGCTGAGCGAGAGGGCGACCTGCGACCCCCGGGTGATGGCCCGGACGGTCCCGGTCGTCGGACCGCTCGTGGTCAGGTGCCGGGCCAGCCACCCGGAGCGCATGTTGGCGGGGGCCGCCCACTCCATGGCGTTCATGTCCTCGAAGTGCGAGCGTCGCACCGCCGGGTTGCCCGCGCCGAGCACCACCGCGAGGTCTCCCGCGTCGTACAACGCCTTGAGGCCCTTCATCGCGGGGTTGAGGCCCACCTTGCCGTCCAGCGGCAGGGCCTGGGAGGAGGTCACCCGGATGGTCGGGCGGGCCGCGAGGTAGGCGCTGTCCTGGAGGGGTGGGACGAGCGAGAGTCCGTCGGCCCCGCCACGGACGAAGATGACGACGAGCAGGTCGCGCTGGGTCGCCGTCTCCGCGAACGCGTAGCGCGGCACGGCGGACTCCGCCAGCAGCGCCCCGAAGCCGAGCGCCGCGCCCTGCAGGACGGTGCGACGCCGCAGCGGGCCGCGCCAGCCGGCGGCCTCGGCCACCTCGTGCGGGCAGGCGGGCGGTCGGACGTGCTCGACGTATGACGCCGCGTCGGTGGGCGACATGACGCGCGGCCCGTCGTCGGTGCGCACGACGAGGTGGTTGCGGGACTCGTCGTGGTGGTGCATCGGCGTGACGAGGTCGTCGTGGACGAGGGGCGCGTAGGGGTCGGGGGCGCCCGGCGCCGTGGCGCGCGGACCGGAGCTCCGGCGACGGCCGCCGGGGCCGCTGGGGCTGCTGGGGCCGCTGGGGCTGCTGGGGCTGCTGGGCGTGCTGGGGGTGGTCACGATGATCTCCGATCAGCGCAGGAAGGAGTAGGGGCTGGCCAGGATCAGGCGCACGGCCTCGCGCAGCCAGCCGCGTGCCTGGTAGTCGGTGAGGACGTCCGACGCCGTGGCCGGCCGCTCCCCGTAGCTGCACAGCCAGGACGCGATGGGGGCGATGTCCTGCTCGCGCCAGACGTAGCCGGTCAGGGCGAAGGTGATCCGCCGAGCCGTCGCGAGGACGCGGTCGCCGGCCTTGACGCCGAGGGCGGTGTGCCAGTGCGGCAGGCCCTGGCCGGGGTCCTGGTCCGCCTCGTCCGGGTAGGTCGGCCCGTCACCCCAGCCCCAGGCCAGGGCGTGCATGACGTTCCACGACGAGAGCGTCGCGATGGTGCTGCGCCAGGCGTCGGCGTCGTCCGGGTAGCCGTCGACCCGAGGCCAGTCCCGGGGCGCGTGGCCGCACTGGTAGAGGAACCAGAAGTAGTTGCTCATCGCCCACGGGTTGGTGGTGATGGGTTGTGCGAAGGCGTAGCCCGTGGGCTTGGACGCGCGGACGCCCTTGGCGGCCAGCTCGGCCGGCCGGGACCACTTGTTGCCGACCGAGGCCCAGAACTCCGGGTGGTCGAACAGCCTCCGCAGCACCGGCACGATCGCTGTGTCCGACGCCAGGTAGGTCGCGGCCAGGGTCTGCACGAGGGCCTCGCTGGGCGTGTCCGAGACGAACCGCGTGGCGATGACGCGCGCCAGGCGGCGCGCGGTCGCCGGGTGCCGCGCCAGGTAGTCGGTGTAGGCCCGCAGCGCCGCCGGCCCGCCCGCGGACGTGGCGTTGGCGTGGCTGAAGCCCATGATCCTGATCGGCCCCACGTGGTGGGCCCAGTCGGCATACGCGTAGGCGCGGGTGTTCCAGTCGACCGAGTGCCCGGTCAGCAGGAGCGCGGACTGCAGGACGTCGGTCTCGGTGTAGCTCCCGACCCCGACGCTGTAGAGCTCGAGGATCTCGCGGCCGAGGTTCTCGTTGGGGTTGTCCCGGGAGTTGGCGTCGTTGTCGAGGTTGTGCAGGATCGCCGGGTGGGTGACCGCGGCGTGCAGGAGGTCGGCATACCGCCCGAAAGCGTGGCGACGCAGGACCTTCCAGTCGTACTCGAGCGTGAAGCTGTCGGCCTTGCTGCGGTAGGGGACGTAGAGCAGGTCGCCCCACATCGTCACCACGTTCTCCCAGAGCACACGGTTGGTGAACAGCGGCCGGGCGGCGTTCGCGTGGGCCATGACCGGGCTCCCGCGGAAGCTGCCGCCGGTCAGGTCCTGCACCTGCTTGTTGGTCAGGTTCAGCCAGGGGAAGCACCGTTGGACGATGCCGTCCCACGTCGGGTCGGGGATCGAGGCCGGGTCGAGCTGCTGCGCGATCCACGCCCGGGTGCCCATCCGCTCGATGTCGGCGACCATGGCCGCCGTGGGTGCCTGGGCGGCTCGGCGAGCCAGGTGCCAGGCGGGGGTGGTGCGCAGCGGGAGGTTCGGCGCGTGGACGGACGTCGCGACGGGCGGCACGGCGTGGACGAGTCGCGGGTCCGGCGCCACGACCTTGGGCGTGGGTGTGGGACGGGGCGCCGGCCGAGGAGGGGGCGTGGGGCCGATCGTGCGCGTGAGAAGCCTGGTGATGAGGGGGGAGGCAGGCATGCGGGCACCTTCATGAGCTAGGGGGCTCATACACTCTGTGACATCACATGACGTGAAGTGACCATCTACCACCCATTGAGAGCAACCATCTCCAGAAAGTCGCTCACTCAGCGTAGCGATACCGAGGTGACGAGTTAGAACGAACCACGTCGGGTACCGGCCGGTATGTCGCCGCTCGGGGTGGGTCGCTGACGGTAGGGTGACAGGGTTCGCCCCCGCGGACCCAGGGCCGGTAGCTCAGTCGGTCAGAGCAGCGGACTCATAATCCGTCGGTCGTCGGTTCAAGCCCGACCCGGCCTACCTGATGCACGGCACGACGAGGTGTCTCACTGTGCCCGTCATACCCCCGTTGGGTGGGTGGTTGACGAGTTGTCCAGCCCTCGTCCCGATCCTCGTGCACGACCGTGTCGTGGGGCTGGGCCTCCCGCGGCGTCGGCCCCCCCTAAGTCGTGACCGACCGGTCAACGGCGGTCTGGCCTCAGCGCAGAATCCCTACCCGTACGGACGTCTCGCCGCTGTCGGTTCGCTCTGACCGACGTCGGCCCTCCTCGGCCACCCTGTCGCGTCCTCACCTGCCGATCAGCCGGCTGTGCCAGGCTTGCAGACGATCCCCACGTGGCCCCACCCCGGTGGCGGCCCGTCGCCTCGAGAGTCGGGAGTCGTATGCCGCCGCGCGCCGCCCTCGTCGTCGGTCTGGCCACGGCCGCGCTGCTCGCCGCCTGCTCGGGCACCCCGACGCCTGGCGAGTCCGAGACGGCGAGCGCCACCGCGAGCCCGGCGGCGCGTCGACCTCCGGTCCCCCACCGGGTCTTCGCCCCCTCCTCGTTCTGGTACTCCCGCCTCCCGGCCTCCACCCCCACGGACCCCCGCAGCAGCGCCATCGTCCGCGACCTGCGCGCCGCAGCCGTCGAGCACGGCCGGCCAGGACTGCCGAACGTCACGCTCAACACGCACGACTACACCCCGCCGCTGGTCACCACGACCCCGTCCGACCCCGTCCACGACGTCCGCGCCGCGCCCGGGTGCCGGTTGCATCCTCGCGTCGCCGAGTCGCTGCGCGGTCTGCGCATCCCCGACGACCTGCGCCCGGCCGGTGGCAGCGACCACGAGGCGGCGCTGCACGATCCCGCCACGGACCGCTACACCGACCTGTGGCGGTTGACCCGCGGCGCGGACGGGTCGTGGACCGCGTGCGGGGGCGGGTCGATCCAGGCCGCCTCGCGCAGCGACGGCGTCTTCCCCTTCCCCATCGGCACGACCGCCACCGGCCTGCCCTTCGCGGGCGGGATCATCCGCGCCGACGAGCTGCGCCGCGGGCGGATCGACCACGTCGTCGGAGTGGCCGTCCCGTATGCCGCCGCCGCCCCCGCCCACTCCTGGCCCGCGGTGCGGTCGGACGGGCGCAACCCGCGCGGCCAGGTGGTGCTGCGCCAGGGCCAACGGCTGCGCCTGCCCGCCGACCTCGACGTGGACTCCCTCGGGCTCACGCCGACCGCCCGCACCATCGCCCGCGCGGCCCAGGAGTACGGCCTGATCGTGTGGGACACGAGCGGTGCCGTGAGCTTCCGCGCGGAGAACGCCTCGGCGTTCTCGGGCGACCCCTACCCGGGGCTCCTGCGGGTCGGCAGCGGGTGGGAGGCGCTCAACGGGAGCGGCGACGGCCGGCACCAGCCGTTCCCGCTCGACCGCCTGGAGGTGCTGCCCGTGGACTACGGCCGTTGAGGCCGCGCCCCCGTCATACGTCCGCGTGCCGCGCCCTGAAGAACGAGTAGACCCCGAAGGACGCGAATCCCAGAGCCATGAACGCGACGACCACCCGACCGTAGGGTTGGTCGAGCAGGAAGCGCAGCGCACCGTCGAGGCCGTTGGTCCGCGACGACGAGTTCGCCATCGCCGCCGCGACGAACAGTCCGCCGACGACCGCCAGCGCGATCCCGCGCGTCGGGTAGCCGAGCATCCCGGCGTAGACCGCGACCGGACCGGGGTCCTCCTCGAGGTCGTGCAGGAACGTGCGCCGCAGCCCCTTGACCACGTGGTAGATGCCGACGCCGATGATCCCCAGGCCGACCGCGGCGACGAGCAGGCGTCCGGCCGGCGCCCCGAGCAGGTTCGTGGTGAAGCCCTGCACCTGCCGCTTGCCCGAGGACCCGGTGCCGCGGGCGAACCCGAAGGCCGACCAGGCGAGGATCGCGTAGACCACGGCCTTGGCGCCGTCCTTGAGCCGGGACTGCCAGCTGTCGCCGCCGAGCCCCGGGACGATCACCTCGGTCAGCTGCCACAGCGCGAGGCCGAGGAAGCCCGCGACGCCCAGCCACAGCGCCACCCGGCCGAGGGTGTGCTGCGACAGGGCTGCCAGGGCGCCCGACTGGTCGGCGTCACCCGTGGCGTGGAGCATCGCGAGCTGCAGGCAGATCCAGGCGATCAGCAGGTGGAGCAGGCCGTTGACCGCGTAGCCGGTCCGGACGGCCGCCCTGGTGGCGGGGTGATCGCCGGCCTTCTCCGCGACGTCCTCGATCCGGTCGCCCACGTCGCCGCCGGAGGCCGACCCGCTGTGCCTGTGCTCGCTCATGAGCACATGATGCCCGTCCGGGGGTGCCGGCGTGGTCGGTTCCGGCCTGCCGTGCGGGGTTCGTGCGCGAGGGCCGATAGGTTGGCCTCGATCACCGAGGAGAGGACCGCGATGCCCCGCACGTCACGACCGCGTCTTCGACGCACCGCGGGACTGGCCGTGGCCACGGTGGCTGCCCTGGCCACCGCGGCGTGCGGCAGCGATTCCCTGGTCGTGGGGGTCTCCTTCGACCGCCCCGGGCTCGGTCTGCGGGTGCTGCGGGACCAGTCGGGCTTCGAGAGCGAGCTGGCCCGCGACCTGGGCGCCCGGCTCGGCTACCCCGGCAAGAAGGACCTCACGCTCAGCAACGTCCCGGAGCCACGCGCGACCCCGACCAAGGGTGCGGTCCCCTACGACCTGCTCGTCGCGGCCTACGCGACCGGGTCCACTCCCCCCACGGGCGTCCACCTCGTCGGGCCCTACCTGCGCGGCGGTCAGGACATCGCCGTCCGCGCGGGTGAGCGCAATGAGGTCACCCCCCGGTCCCTAGTGGGCCGCCGGGTCTGCCTCGTGGACGGCACCCACCTGGCCCGCGCTGCGGCCTCGACCTTCCCCGGTGCCCGGCTGGCCTATCGACGCACCCTGTCGACCTGCCTCACCGAGCTGCGCCAGGGCACCGTGGACGCGGTCAGCGACGAGGGCCTGGCGCTGCGGGGCTACGCCTCAGAAGCGCCGTTCAAGGGCACGATCCGCGTGGTCGGGGCCGAGATGGGCACGATCGACTACTACCTGCGCGTCAATGACGAGGACGCCGAGCTGTGCGGACGGGTCAAGACCGCTCTCGAGGAGTCGATCAAGGACGGATCGTGGTCCAGGCTGTATGCCGACCAGCTCGTGAAGACAGGTGTCGTCGCGGACGTTCCCGCGCCACCCTCACCCGTCACGGGCTGCTCCGGGGCCTGACGGCACCTCGATGGGGGCTCCCTAGCATGGCGGGGTGACCCTGGAGCTGTTCTCCCTCGTCGTCGACGACTACGACGAGGCCATCGCGTTCTTCACCGGCACGCTGGGCTTCGACCTGGTGGAGGATCGTCCTGCCATCACCACCGACGGTCGCTCGAAGCGCTGGGTCGTCGTGCGTCCCCGCGACGGAGGGGCCGGTCTGGTGCTGGCTCGCGCCGACGGTCCGCAGCAGGCCTCGGCCATCGGTCGGCAGTTCGCCGGCCGGGTCGGCCTGTTCCTGCGGGTCCGGGACCTCGACGGCGTCCTGCGTGCTGTCGGACAGGCCGGGTGCGAGCTCGTCCGGCCACCCCGCGTGGAGCCGTACGGCCGCGTCGCTGTCGTCCGGGACCCCTGGGGGAACCTCTGGGATCTGCTCGGCGACACCGACTGATCCAACCCCCCGCGGCAGCTGCTCCGGCTGCGGTGCACGGTCGTGGTGCACGAAATACACTCAAACGACGAAACCCCTTGCAGGACAAGGGGTTCCATTGCTCCCCCGATTGGACTCGAACCAATAACCTGCCGGTTAACAGCCGGCTGCTCTGCCAATTGAGCTACAGGGGACCGCACCGCGTGCGGCGCGAGAGAGACTTTAGCAGCAACTCTGCGCGCGACCGAATCCGCCTGGCACCCGTGCGTCGTCATGGCTTCACCGGGCGGGCACCCGGTCTTGGGCTAGCCGCAAGGGACAGGAGACCGGCATGGACGGGTGGGATCGGGTCGACGAGCGCGTGCTCCTCGGCGTGGGGCGCGAGGTGTTCGAGCGGGCCTCGGCCGGCCTGATGTCGTGGGGCATGCACCGGGGCGCCGGCCTGGCGGTGGACTCCCCTGACGACGTCGTCCGCACGGACACCCGGGCGGTCCTGCGCCTGGGCGTCGGCAGGATGTCGCTGAGGGCCCCGGTCGTGGTCACGCGCGTATGGCGCGGCCCGACGCGCACGGGGTTCACCTATGACGCCCTGCCGGGCCACCCGGAGATGGGCACCGAGACCTTCCTGGTCGAGCTCGAGGGCAACGACGCAGGCAGTGCCGGCGGTGGCGCGGCCGGGCACGTCGAGGGGCGTCCGGCGGACGGCGAGCCGCGGGTGTGGCTCACGATCACGGCCCGGTCCCGACCCGCGACGTGGTGGTCCCGCGCCGGCGGTCCGGTCACGCGGCTCGTGCAGCGCGGCATCACCCGGCGCTACGTCGCTGCCATGCGCCGGATCGCGCGCGGCGCCTGAGCGCGACGGCCGACGCTCGGCCTCGGCCCCAGCCCTCACTCCTCCGGCGGCAGCCCTCACTCCTCCGGCGGCAGCCCCACGGCGTCGCGCAGCTCCGCGGTGGCGGCCGCCACGGCGCGCTGCACGACATGATCGCCAGCCGGGACGCCCTGGCCGTAGAGCGTCTGCACCAGCACCTCACGGGTCGCCAGCTCCTGCCGGACGACCACCCGCACGCTCCCCCGCCCGTGGGCGACCTTGACGTCGTGATGGGTGATGACGCTGGCCTGGACCCGCTCCCGCAGGGCCGCGAGGGCGGTGGGGTCGGGCTGCGGCAGCACGAACCGCCAGGGCTCGGGCCCGTCGACCCACGTGACCGTGAGCGCCTCGTCCTCGCGGGACCAGGAGCCCCGGTCCACGAGGTGCCAGGGGCGGGCCACCGGTGTCCCGGCGTCCGGGAGCAGCACCAGCTGGTGCTGGGTGATGACGAGGCGCAGCTCGGACGAGGGCGACTCCAGCACGGCGAGCACCCGGTCCCGCCTGGTGAGGCCGAGCCGGTCGAGGTCGGTGCGCGACAGCGTCGGCTTGGGGTGCTGCGTGGCGCGCCTGGGCCAGGACACCATCAGGACATCTCCGATCGGAGGACGGCGAGCTCGCGCTGGAGCCCTTGGATGCGGATGCCGAGGGCGCGGGACTCCCCGGGCTGGGCGGGGTCCATGCGCTGCAGCGCGCTGATCGCGTCGGCGATGCGCCGGCGGAGCGTCACCTCGCGCACCCGACGGATCAGCTCGTCGGTGTAGCGCCGGCTGGGGATGCCGGTGGACGCGTCGAGCCGGGTGGGCACGGGCGCGACGGCGAGCTCGTGCAGCAGCGGCCGGACCTCCTCGTCGGCGTGCTCGGTGACGGCGGTCGTCCAGGCCTGCCCGGACACGGCGACGGCGGTCGACAGTCCCCCTGCCTCGTGCACCGCCTGCAGCACGAGCTGGTAGGCGGGTGCGACCATCGCCTCGGGCGCGAGGCCGTCGACCTCCTCGGGGTCGAACAACGAGGGGTACTGCAGCAGGCACTGCAGGAGCTGGTGCTCGGCGAAGACGACGGGGTCGCGCAGGTCCGGCCTCGGCAGGGCCGTGCTGCGGGGGTCTTGCGTCGCCTCGGGGGCCTGGGCGTGCGCGGGTGGGGAGACCGGCACCCGGGTGGCGGCCTGCCCTGCGGTGGTGACCTCGTGGGCGACCTGCTCCACCGTCACACCGAGCCAGCCCGCGACGGTCCGGATGTACTCCGGGCGCAGGCCCTGGTCGCGGATCCCGGCGATGATCGGCGCGACCGACCGGATCGCCATGACCCGGCCCTCGGCCGTCTCCAGGTCGAACCGGCCGATGGTGGTGCGGACGGCGAACTCGAACATCGGGACGGCGTCCTCGACGAGGTGCCGCACGGCGTCGTCGCCGCCGGACTGCCGCAGCTCGTTGGGGTCCTGCCCGGCGTCCGCGACCGCCACGAAGCTCTGCGACGCCCACCGCTGGTCCTCCGCGAAGGCCCGCATGGCGGCCTTCTGCCCGGCGGCGTCACCGTCGAAGGTGAAGATGACCTTGGCCGGCGACTGTCCCGCCTCGTCGCGCAGGATCCGCCGCAGCGTCTTGATGTGGTCGACGCCGAAGGACGTGCCGCAGGTCGCGACCGCCTGCTCGACCCCGGCGAGGTGGCAGGCCATCACGTCGGTGTAGCCCTCGACGATCACCGCCTGCCGGTCCCGGGCCATGGCGCGCTTGGCCAGGTCCAGGCCGTAGAGCACGGAGGTCTTCTTGTAGATCGGCGTCTCGGACGTGTTGAGGTACTTGGCCTCGATCCGGTCGTCGTCGAAGATGCGCCGCGCGCCGAAGCCGACGGTGTCGCCGGTGACGTCGCGGATCGGCCACACCACGCGACCCCGGAACCGGTCGTAGGGCCCGCGCCGCCCCTGGGCCGACAGGCCCGACGTGACGATCTCGTCGTCCGTGAAGCCCTTGGAGCGCAGGTGGTCGGTGATCAGCTCGCCACCTCGCGGCGCGTAGCCGACGCCGAACACAGCGCAGTCCTTGCCGCTGAAACCCTTGCCGCGCAGGAAGTCTCGCCCTGCGCGCGCCTCGGGCATGGCCAGCAGCGCCTCGGCGTAGAACTCCGACGCGACGCGGTGGGCCTCGACCAGGCGCTGCCGCTTGCCGGCGGGCTCGCGCTGCGGCGCATCGCCGTCCTCGTAGCGCAGCTCCACGCCGGACCTCGCCGCCAGCCGCTCGACCGCCTCGACGAAGCTGAGGTGGTCGACCTCCTGCACGAAGCGGATGACGTCGCCACCCTCGCCGCAGCCGAAGCAGTGGTAGGCCCCGACGGCCGGACGCACGGTGAACGACGGCGTCTTCTCGTCGTGGAAGGGGCACAACCCCTTGAGGCTGCCCGGCCCGGCGCTGCGGAGGGTGACGTGCTCGCGGACGACGTCCTCGATCGAGGTGCGCTCCTTGACCTGCGCGATGTCCTCGGGCTTGATCAGCGCCACCTGCACCTCCCCGTCGTCGTCGGGTCGAGTCTAGGCCGTATGCCGGAGCGCACGAGGCACCCTCACCCGCGCCAGGCCTGGTGCAGGGCGAGGGCACGGGCGTCGGTGAGGCTGGCGACCTGGTCCACCACGACCCGCAGCCGCTCCCCGTCGGTCTCGGCGGCCCGGTGGTCCGCGAGCAGCTCGCGGTCGAGCCGGGCCTCGGGGTCCGCGAGGAAGCCCTCGACCAGCCCCGCGACGACGATGCGCTCCTGCACCATGAGGTCCACGCGCTCGCGGGTCTGCATGACGTAGTGCGCCGCGATGGCCTTGAGGACGGCGACCTCGGCGCGCACGTCCTCGGGCACGACCAGGTTCGCGGCATACCGGGTGAGCGGACCGTGACCGTAGCGCTCCCGCGTCGCGCGCTCGGCAGCCCCGGCGAACCGCCCCACCAGGCGGGAGGTCAGGTCCTTGAGCCGCGCGAGGTCACGGCGTGACCCGCCGTCGAAGGTCACCGGCACCAGGTGGGGCACGACCAGGCGCCAGTAGGCCTCCTCCAGCGACCCGATCTCGACGTCGCGGGCGTAGCGGTCCCGGGCGATCGGCAGGACGTGCTCCACCGCCGCCCCGCGGTGGAGCTCGCGCACGTCGAGGCCCCCGGAGGCGATGGCGTCCTCGACGTCGTGCACGGAGTAGGCGACGTCGTCCGACCAGTCCATCGTCTGCGCCTCGATGCACCGATGGCTCGTCGGCGACCCTTCGCGCACCCAGTCGAAGGCCTCGAGGTCGTCGTCGTAGACCCCGAACTTGCGGGTCACGGTCGGTCCCTGGCCACGTCCCCAGGGGTACTTGCACGAGGCGTCCAGGCTGGCCCGCGTCAGGTTGAGCCCCGCCGAGCGGTCGGTGCCGGGGTGGAACCGCTTGGCCTCCAGTCGCACCAGGAGCCTGAAGGTCTGGGCGTTTCCCTCGAATCCCCCGATGTCCTGGGCGATCTCGTCGAGCGCCTGCTCGCCGTTGTGGCCGAACGGCGGATGGCCCAGGTCGTGGGCCAGGCATGCGGTGTCGACCACGTCGGCGTTGCACCCCAGCGCGCCGCCGAGCTCGCGCCCGATCTGGGCGACCTCGAGGGAGTGGGTCAGCCGGTTGCGGACGAAGTCGCTCGACCCCGGACGCACGACCTGCGTCTTGGCCGACAACCGCCGCAGCGACGCTGAGTGCACCAGCCGGGCCCGGTCCCGGGCGAAGTCGTCCCGGTCCCCCGACTTCTGCGCCGGGTCCTCGCCCACCCAGCGATCACGGTCGGCCGCGGCATACCCCTCGTAGGCCGGATGTCCCTGCTGCGTCATCTCGATCAACCCCTCCTCACCTCTGAGCCAGCACTCTAGGGCGCCCCACCGACAGACCCCTCCACGCGGCCCGAGGCCTAGGCTTGGCGCCATGACCACGACGCCGTTGTCCCGTCTGCCCCTGATCTCGGTCCACGAGCTCGGCGAGGCGTTGCGTGCCCCCGTCGAGCATCGGCCCGTCGTCCTGGACGTCCGCTATGCCATGGGTCGATCCGACGGGCGCGAGCAGCACGCCGCCGGCCACGTGCCGGGGGCGGCCTACGTGGACCTGGACACCGTCCTGGCCGACATCCGCCCGGACGGCGCCGGTGGCCGGCACCCGCTCCCCCGGCCCGAGCAGCTGCAGGCCGGGCTGCGTGCCGCCGGTGTGCGCAGGGACCGCCCGGTCGTGGTCTACGACGACTGGCGCTCGATCGCCGCGTCCCGGGCCTGGTGGCTCCTGCGGCACGCCGGCCACGCCGAGGTCAGCGTCCTCGACGGAGGCTGGGGCGCGTGGCAGGCCGCGGACCTGCCCGTGGAGACCGGCGAGGTCACGCCCGAGCCAGGCGACGTCGAGGTGGGGCCCGGTGCCCTGACCGTGCTGGACGCGGACCAGGCGCTGCGCTACGCCGAGAGCAGCACGCTGCTCGACGCCCGGCCGGCCAACCGGTTCAAGGGCGAGGACGAGACCGTCGACCCCGTCGCCGGGCACGTCCCCGGTGCCGTCTCCCTGCCCGCGCTCGAGCTGGTCGATGACGAGGGGCGCTTCCTGCCGCGCGACGAGCTGCTCGCCAGGTTCCACCGGCGCGACGTCCACGACGGCAGCACCGTCGGCGTCTACTGCGGGTCCGGGGTGCAGGCCTGCCACGTCGCCCTGGCCGCGGCGGCGGTCGGCATCAGCGACGACCTGGCCGTCTATGCGGGGTCGTGGAGCGACTACATCGCCGACCCGAGCCGGCCGGTCGAGACCGGCGCCTGAGCGGTCCAGGCCGTATGCCGCAGCCCCCGCCCCCGCCCCCGCCCCCGATGATCAGCCGCCGCTGACGCTCAGCTCGGCCTCGGCGATGAGCCGCTGCTGGCGCTCGTCGATCTGCGGCGAGTCCAGCCACCCGTCGGGCAGGGCCACGGCCTTGGGCGACCCCGCCCGCCCCCGTGGTCCCTCGGCGGCCTCGTCCGGCCAGGGCACCGACGGGTCCAGCGTCAAGATCAGCTCGTCCAGCGCGGCCAGGGAGTCCACCAGGGCCAGGCGGTTGCGGACCTCGTGGCCGGCGGGAAATCCCTTGAGGTACCACGCGATGTGCTTGCGGATGTCGCGGCAGGCCTTGCCCTCGTCCTCGTAGAAGTCGGCGAGGTAGGCCGCGTGCCGGCGCATGGTGTCCCCCACCTCGCCGAGGTTCGGCCGCGCGCGATAGGTCACGCCGGCGAAGGCTGCCGCGAGGTCCGCGAACAGCCACGGCCGCCCCAGGCAGCCGCGCCCCACCACGACCCCGTCGCACCCCGTCTCGCGCACCATCCGCACCGCGTCCTCGGCGGACCAGATGTCGCCGTTACCGAGCACGGGGATCGTCGTCACGGCCTCCTTGAGCCGGGCGATCGTGGACCAGTCCGCCTGCCCCGAGTAGTGCTGGTTGGCGGTGCGGCCGTGCAGCGCGACGGCGGAGGCACCCTCCTGCTCGGCGATCCGGCCGGCCTCCAGATAGGTGACGTGGTCGGCGTCGATCCCCACCCGCATCTTGACCGTCACGGGGATGTCGTACGGTGCGGCCTCGCGCACGGCGGCCCGGACGATGGCGCGGAACCACTCCGCCTTCCACGGCAGCGCCGAGCCGCCGCCCTTGCGCGTGACCTTGGGCACGGGGCAGCCGAAGTTCATGTCGATGTGGTCGGCGCGGTCCTCGGTCGCGATGATGCGGGCGGCCTGGCCGACGGTGACCGGGTCGACGCCATACAGCTGGATCCCCCGGGGAGACTCGTCCTCGTCCATCTCGATGAGCTTCATCGTCAAGGGGACGCGCTCGACCAGGGCGCGCGTGGTGATCATCTCGGAGACGAAGAGCTGCTTGGCGCCGGGCGTGCCCGCCGCCGCAAGCCCGGCGGCCCCGTGCTCGCGGCACAGGCGGCGGAAGGCACGGTTGGTGATGCCGGCCATGGGGGCGAGCACGACGGGCGACTCATAGGTGTGGCGGCCGATGACGAGGGGCGGGAGGACAGCAGTCATATCCCGTCGATTGTCTCAGGCCGCGCCGGGTGCCGTTGTCGGGTGCCAACACGGGACGGTATGCCGAGCGCCCGCCGCATCACCCCCACCAGCCCCGCCGCCCCATCGTTGAGAGGCGACAGATGGGGGTCAACCGACCTCCATAACCCCCATCTGTCGCCTCTCAACGAGCAGACGACTCACGCCCGTCGGCCCACGCGCCTCGGGCGGCGACCTCCTGTCTGGACAGCCGGGCAGTGGCCCGGAGAGGGCTACAGCGTCGGTATGCCGAGGGCCCGCCGCACGGCGCCCGCCGTCCACGCGCCCAGCAGCGACCCCACGACGACGTCCGAGGGGTGGTGCATCCCGCGATAGACGCGAGACGCGGCGACGCTCACCGGGACACCCCACCGGATGGCCCGCGCGAGACCGCGCGAGCCGGGCACGTCCCGGCGGGCGATGGCGTGCGCGACGGTGAGGCTCATCGCGGTCGTGGCGCCGGTGTGCCCCGAGGGGAAGCTCGAGGTGTGGGCGGGCTTGTCGAGCCAGGGCACGTCGGGACGCTCGCGCCCGACCACCCGAGCGGCGCTCATGAAGCACACCGTCTCGATCGTGATGGCGGCGAGCGGCGCGACGGTCTCGCGCACGCTGCGGGTCTCGCGCCACAGCCACCCGCCGTACACCAGCGACATGACGATGGTGGCGGGCGTGTCGGCATACGTGGACGGCACCCAGGTGAGGGCGTTGCCGAGGGGAGTGCGGTGACGCACGCACCAGCGGTTGAGCTCGTCCTCGGCCGGCCAGCCCTGCAGCGGCCCCTCGATGACGCGCCCGAGGGCGGCGATGCCGACGCTGATCGCCGCCCCCGGCAGCACGACGTGACGCAACCAGGGGGCGAGGGGGTGAGCCATGGGCCGAACCCTAGCCCGTGTGCCCCGCCAGCAGCTGCTCGAAGGGGGTCACCGGCGCGAGCCCGACGCCGGAGGAGCGGGCGGCACGGTCCGACCGGTCCCGGTCGGCCGAGCCCTCGGCGAACCCCGCCACGGCCCCGGTCTCGGCCACGACCAGCGCGGCCAGCTCGGACGCCGCGCGGCGCACCCGGGAGGCCAGCCCCGACCCGGCCTCGGCGCCGCCGAAGTCCTCGGTCGCGGCGAAGACCCCGGTGGGCACGACGACGGCGCGCAGGTAGGTCAGCAGCGGCCGCATCGCGAAGTCCAGGACCAGCGAGTGGCGGGCGGTGCCGGCGGTGGCCGCGACGATCACGGGCATCCCGGTCAGCGAGTCCGGCGACAGGGCGTCGACGAACAGCTTGAACAGGCCGGCATAGCTCCCGTTGAACACCGGGGTCACGAGCACGAGGCCGTCGGCCGACGAGACGAGCTCGCGCGCCTCGTCCATCCGCGGCGTGGCCAGGCCCGAGGTCATCAGCTGCGCCAGGTCGGTCGCGAGCTCGCGCACCTCGATCACCTCGACGGAGGCGGCCTCCCCGCGCGCCGTCACCTGGGCGGTGACGGCGGCGGTGAGCTGGTCGGTGAGCAGGCGGGTGGACGAGGGCTGCGAGAGCCCGGCGGTGACGGCGACGATGCGGCGCGTCATACGGTCTCCTCCGTGGTGGCCGCCGACGCGAGGGAGGCGGTCGGCGTGACGAGGTGGTGCGGTGACTCGGGGCCGGCGGCCACGAGCGAGGCGTGGGTGGGCGGGTCGCTCGGAACGTGGGCCGGACGACGACGCTCGAACTCGGTGCGCAGGGTCGGGACGACCTCGCGGCCGAGGATCTCGATCTGCTCGAGCACCACGTCGAGGGGCAGGCCGGCGTGGTCCATGAGGAACAGCTGGCGCTGGTAGTCACCGGCGTAGTCCGCCGAGGCGAGGGTCCGCTCGATGACCATCTCGGGCGTGCCGACGGTCAGCGGGGTCGCGGTGGTGAACTCCTCCAGCGACGGGCCGTGGCCGTAGACGGGGGCGACGTCGAAGTAGGGGCGGAAGCGACGCTTGGCCTCCGCCTCGGTCTCGGCCATGAAGGCCTGACCGCCGAGCCCGACGATCGCCTGGTCCGCGGACCCGTGGCCGTAGTGCTCGAACCGCTGGCGGTAGAGCGAGACCATCTGCCGGGTGTGCTCCGGGCCCCAGAAGATGTGGTTGTGGAAGAAGCCGTCGCCGTAGTAGGCCGCCTGCTCGGCGATCTCGGCGCTGCGGATCGAGCCGTGCCACACGAACGGTGGGGTGCCGTCCAGGGGCGCGGGGGTCGAGGTGTAGCCGTGCAGCGGGGTGCGGAACCGACCCTCCCAGTCGACGACGGACTCGCGCCACAGCCGCCGCAGGAGGTGGTAGTTCTCGACCGCGAGCGGGATGCCCTGGCGGATGTCCTTGCCGAACCACGGGTAGACGGGGCCGGTGTTGCCGCGGCCCATCATCAGGTCGACCCGACCGCCCGACAGGTGCTGCAGCATCGCGTAGTCCTCCGCGATCTTGACCGGGTCGTTGGTCGTGATCAGGGTGGTCGCGGTGCTCAGCAGCAGACGCTCGGTCTTGGCGGCGAGGTAGCCCAGGTGGGTGGTCGGGGAGGACGGCACGAACGGCGGGTTGTGGTGCTCGCCGGTCGCGAAGACGTCCAGGCCGACCTCCTCGGCCTTGAGGGCGATCTGCGTCATGGCCGTGATGCGCTCGTGCTCGGTCGGGGTGCGACCGGTGGTCGGGTCCGTGGTGACGTCGCCGACCGAGAAGATGCCGAACTGCATGGGGTCCTCCTCCACGCTGTTGGTTGAATGTTCAACCACTCTAACAGGCGACCCCGGGGATCCATTCCCGTATGACGGGAAGGCCCGCCCGACGTGATCGTCGAGCGGGCCTGCTGCTCCGTGGTGGCGGTGGTGCGGTCAGCCGGCGGCGTCGAACGACTGACGCTCGTCGCGACGGGTGCGGGAGCGCTCGACCTCGGCCGCCGACGCCATGCCGTCGATGAGCTTCTGGGTGGCGACGGCCACCTGGAGGACGGTCTCCTCGAAGACCTCGCGATGCTCCGGCCGCGGGCGGGCGGAGCCGGTGACGACGCGGACGTACTGCAGGGCAGCGGCGCGCGCCTCGGCCGACGTGGAGCTCATCTCCGCGTCGTGCAGTGCTCGTAGCTGTCGGGCCATGGATCAACGATGGCACAGCTGCCCGGGTCAGGTGGTGAATACGGACGAATTAGCCGATATGGCCAGTTTCAACGACATCGGACGAGGGCCTCAGCAGCCGACGAGGCGCTCGGCCAGGTAGCCCTCGAGCGCGTCCAGACCCACGCGCTCCTGCCGCATCGTGTCGCGGTCCCGGACCGTCACGGACCGGTCGCCGATCGTGTGGAAGTCCACGGTGACGCAGTAGGGGGTGCCGATCTCGTCCTGGCGGCGGTAGCGCCGCCCGATGGCCTGCGCGTCGTCGGTCTCGACCATCCAGTGGCGCCGGAGCCGGTCGGCGAGGTCCGCGGCGAGCGGCGAGAGGTCCGCGTGGCGCGACAGCGGCAGGACGGCGACCTTGACCGGCGCCAGCAGGGGGTGCAGCCGCAGCACGACCCGCTGCTCGACCCCGCCCTTGGTGGTCGGTGCCTCGTCCTCGGCGTAGGCGTCGACGAGGAAGGCCATGAACGCGCGGGTCAGGCCGGCGACCGGCTCGACCACGTGCGGGATGTAGCGCTCACCGGTCCGCTGGTCGTAGTAGCGCAGGTCCGCGCCCGACGCGTGCGAGTGCCGGGCGAGGTCGTCGTCGGACCGGTCCGCGATCCGCTCGAGCTCGCCCCACTCGGCCTCGGGGTCGCCGTAGTGGTACTCCAGGGTCGTGCCCCGCGTGGCGAAGTGGGCGAGGTCGTCCGCGGGCCGCTCGGTGCGGCGCAGGCGGGCCGGGTCCACCCCGAGGCCGACGTACCACTCGCGCCGCTGCTCCACCCAGTAGTCGTGCCACCCGGCCGCCGCGCCCGGCTCCACGAAGTAGGCCAGCTCCAGCCGCTCGAACTCGTGCGTGCGGAACGGGAACGCCCCGGGCGACAGCTCGTTGCGGAAGGCCTTGCCCGCCTGGGCGATCCCGAACGGCAGCCGACGCCGGGAGGTGGTCACGACGTTGGCGAAGTTGAGGAAGGCGCCCTGCGCCAGCTCCGGCCGCAGGTAGTGCGCCTCTCCCCCGGCCGCACCGGCCCCGAGCCGGGTCGACACCAGCCGCGTCACCGGGGACGCCTCGACCCACGAGCCCATGGCGCCGCAGGCGCGGCACGGGATCGCGTCCAGGCGCAGCCCCTCCTCGCCGGCCGCCTGGCGCAGCTCCGGCACCGCCGCCACGTCGTGGCAGCGCTCGCACTCCAGCACCGGTGCCGTGTAGGCGTCCACGTGCCCGGAGGCGCGCCATACGGCCGCGGGCAGCACGACCGAGGAGTCCAGCCCCACGACGTCCTCGCGCAGCTGCACCATCGCCCGCCACCACTGACGCTGGATCGCCTCCTTGAGGGCGACCCCGAGGGGGCCGTAGTCCCAGGCGCCGGTCCCGCCGTAGATCTCGCCGGAGGGGTAGGCGAAGCCCCGGCGCTTGCACAGCGACAGGACGTCGTCGATGGTCGAGCGATGCTGGGGCGTGGACCGAAATCTAGTCGGTAGGGTGGTGCGGTGCCTGAGACCACCCCCCTGCGCCAGTCCGTCGAACGCGCCAGCACCCCCGCCGCCGCCGCCCTGTCGCGGCTCCCCGGCTGGGCCACCACCGTGGTCTGGGTCGCGCTGCTGGTGATCGCCGCGATCGTCGGCGGGCCGGTCGGCTGGGTGCTGCTCGGCCTCGCCGTGGCCTTCGTCGCCTGGCTCCTCTACCTCGCGTGGCCCTACGCCTCGACCAACGCCAAGCTGATCCGCATCGCGGCCGCCCTGCTCGGGGTCGCGATCGTCCTGGTGCGTCTCCTGCCCCGCTGATCGAGGTGCATGGTCTGTCGGGATAACGTATGACGATCCAACCGGCCTCCCGAAGGACGTCATCGTGGCACTGCACCCCTTGGACCTCGCCGTCATCGGCGCCTACTTCCTGGCCATGATCGGGATCGGCTTCTGGTCGATGCGAATGGCGCGCACCCGCGAGGACTACCTCGTGGCCGGGCGCCGGCTGCAGTTCCCGATGTTCTTCGCGTGCATGGCGGCGATGGCGGTCGGCGGCGCGGTCACCGTCGGCGGCACGGGCAAGGGCTACCAGGACGGCATCGCCGGGCTGTGGGTCGGTGGCTCGCTCGGGATGGGCCTGATCCTGCTGGGCATGCTCGTCAGCTCCAAGCTCAACCGGCTGCGGGCGCTGTCGATCAACGAGGTCATCGAGCGCAACTACGGCGCCACGGCCCGCGTGTTCGGCGCCGTCCTCACCATCATCTACACCGTCGCGCTGTCGGTGGTGCAGGTCGTCGCGATGGGGTCGATCCTCGCGGGCATCCTCGGCATCGACACCCGCCTGGCCATGGTCTACGCCGGCCTCGTGCTCGTCTTCTACACCTTCCTCGGCGGCATGTGGTCGGTGACGCTGACCGACATCGTGCAGTTCGTCATCAAGACCCTCGGCATCCTGCTGCTCGCCCCGATCTTCATCCTGGCGGACGACCGTGTCGGGGGCCTCGGCGGCCTGATCGACAAGGTCCCCGCCTCGCACTGGGACCTCGGCGGCTACGGCCGCATGGGCACGCTCTACTGGATCCTGCTCTACGTCCCCGGCCTGGTGATCGGCCAGGACATCTGGCAGCGCGTCTTCACCGCCAAGAGCTCACGGGTCGCCCAGACGGGCACCCTGGCCGCCGGCATCTACTCGATCGTCTACGCCCTCGCGGCCGTCCTGCTCGGCATGGCCGTCCTCGCCGCCGGCATCAAGGTCGACAAGCCGGGCCTGGTCTTCGAGGTCGGCGTCGTGAGCTTCCTGCCGATGGGGATCGCCGGCCTGCTGCTCGCCGCCGCCATGGCCGCCGCGATGTCCGTGGCGTCGGGCACGATCCTCGCGGCCTCGACCGTCGTCTACAACGACCTCTACCTGCGCTTCGTGCGCGGGCAGAAGCACGCCGAGATCGACGAGGCCCGCACCGACGCCGAGGGTCACGTGCACACCGCCACGGACGTCTGGATCAACCGCGGGATCGCCCTCGCGCTGGGCGTGGTCATCATCGCCCTGTCGGTCGTGATCGAGGACATCTTCAAGGCGCTCGACCTGTCCTACGCCTTCCTGTCCGGGTGCGTGTTCGTGCCGGTCTTCGCGGCGTTCGTCCTCAAGCGGGTGAGCCCGCGCGCCGGCCTGGTCAGCCTCGCCCTCAGCTTCCTGGGCGTCGCGTCGACCATGGTCTACGGCCGGGTGAGCGGGGCGGCCGACTACTCCATCGGCGGCAACTACCCGATCATGATCGGCATGGCCCTCGGCCTCGTGTCCTACGTCGTCGTCCACCTGGTCGACCACGACAAGATCGCCCCCAACGTCGACCCCGACCTCGCCGACATCGAGGAGCTGCCCGTATGACGCCCGCTCCCTCGCAGACCCCGGCCCCGCGAGGCGGCGGGGGACGGCATACGGCCGATGGCTCCGCCGACCCCGACCGGCTCGTGAGCTCGCGCTATCGCGGGGCGCCGTCCACGCCGATGAGCTCGGCCGTGGACCTGGCGAGCCGCCACCCGGACTCGATCTCGTTCGCGCTCGGCGACCCCGACCTGACCACCGACGCCGGCGTGATCGACGCGGCCGCCGCCGACGCCAAGGCCGGGCACACGCACTACACCGACACCTACGGCGACCCGGAGCTGCGACGGGCGATCCTCGACTTCTACGCCGAGGAGTACTCCCACGAGCGGCCGCTCAGCGACCTGCTGGTCACCACCAGCGCCTGCCACGGCATGTGGCTCGCCCTCGAGTCCGTCCTCGACGACGGCGACGAGGTGATCATCCACGAGCCCTACTTCACGCCCTACCCGCACCAGATCCGGCTCGCGCGAGGCGTGCCCGTGGCCCTTGCGACCTACGAGCACGAGGAGTGGCAGGTCTCGCCGGAGCGCCTCGAGGCCCTGATCACCGACCGGACGCGCGCGCTCGTCCTCAACTCGCCGACCAACCCGACCGGTGCCTGCTTCTCCCGCGAGACGCTCGACGCGATCGCCGAGATCGCCTGCCGCCACGACCTTCTCGTGATCGCGGACGACATCTACCCGCTGTACTCCTACGACGAGCCCCACCTCCCGATCGTCACGCTGCCGGGCATGGCCGAG
>NZ_DCYC01000109.1:26954-31028 GCF_002330965.1 Arsenicicoccus sp. UBA2120 | reverse complement strand
GGGGCTTCGTCGTGCTGCTCGAGAGGCTCGACCGATCAGGCGCGGCCGTAGCTCACGTTCTTGCTCCAGATCTTGTGCAGGCCCGTGGTGCGGCCGGTGCGCGGCGAGTCGTACATCATGCCGCCGCCGGCGTAGATGCCCACGTGGAAGGCCGGGGAGCCGAAGAACACGAGGTCGCCGGGCTGCGGGGAGGACACGCGACGGGTCGCGCGCTGCTGAGCGGCAGCGGTGCGCGGGATGGACTTGCCGTTGGCGCGGAAGACATAGCTGGTGAAGCCCGAGCAGTCGAAGCCGGCCCTGGTGGTGCCGCCGTAGCGGTAGTAGATGCCGGACAGGCTCGCGGCGGTGCGGAGCACCCCACCGCCGGCGACGGCGCGCGGAGCTGGGTTGGCGGCCTTCTTGACGACCTTGCGCGCGACGGTGCGGCGCACGGCGGTGCGGGAGGCGCGGGTGTAGGTGCGGTTGACGCGTCGCACCGCGGTGCGACGGTAGGTGCGCGAGGTGCGGGTGTACTTGCGCTTGGTCGAGTAGCGCTTGCGCTTGACCGTGGCCTTCTTGCGCTTGACGGCGGTGCGCTTGGTGACGGTGCCGCGGACCTTCTTGAGCTTGGACTTCTTGACCCCGGCGAGCGAGACGCGGCCGAGCTGGCCGACGGCGGCGACGGAGGGGGCAGCGACGCTGACCGGAGCAGCGGCAGCGGCCGGGGCGGCCGTGGCGGGCATCGACGCGGCGATGACCATGCCACCGGTGGCGGCGACGACACCCGCGACCTTGGTGGCCGGCGCGGCGGCGTGCTTGGCCGCCTTGATCAGGAGACTGGCGGAGGAGACGTCGGCAGCGCGGTGCCGACCGGGGGTGCTAATGGACACAGTTGACCTCTCGAACGCCTACGAAGTTAGCTGTCGGGTTCGGGCGGAAAGGTATGGCCCGGCCACTCTCGTGGCTTCACCCCGGGACGCTTGCGCGCCAAGGTGGGTCCCCCGCTCCTGTCAGCGGAATAAGCAGAACAGCAGAAGTGACAGGACTCGGCGTCTCCTGCTGCAGCCCCTCCAGGGGGAGAAGGGCCGTGAAAGAAGGTAACGGACACCCCCGGGATTGTCACGTTCAGATCACAGGCAGGTGAATCACAGGCGCCCTCCGTGGGTACGGCTGCTAGTGCCCGCACCGGACACACATGCGTGCGATAACCACTCTCAGTCGGACGTCACGGTGTCCACGAACACATGGCTCGCCACATCCACCGGGAGCGAAACCCCCTGCGAGTCAGTGGAATTCACGCCCACGACGATCACCCGGTCGCCCTCCGAGGTCACCCGAACCCGGCCACCGGGCAGCGCTCCAGCGGCCGTCAGCAGGCCGAGAGCCTCGTGATCCACCTGCACCGGCTCGCCGATCCGACGGACCGTGACTGTGACGGAGGTCACGGAACCATCCACGACGGAGTGCAGCGGGACCAGTCCGGGGTCCTTGCCGTCCGTGCCGACCGACCCCAGCTCGTCCAGACCGGGGATCGGGTTGCCGTACGGCGAGACGTGGTCGTCGCCGATGAGGCCGAGGATCTTGCGCTCGACCCGCTCGCTCATCACGTGCTCCCAGCGGCAGGCCTCGTCGTGGACGTGCTCCCACTCCAGGCCGATCACGTCCAGGAGCAGGCGCTCGGCGAGGCGGTGCTTGCGCATCACGCGCATCGCCCGAAGCCGACCGTCGGCGGACAGCTCGATCTCGCGGCTGCCGGCCACGTGCAGCAGACCGTCCCGCTCCATGCGGGCGACCGTCTGGGACACCGTCGGCCCGGCGTGACCGAGTCGCTCGGCGATGCGGGCGCGCAGGGGCTTCACGCCCTCTTCCTCCAGCTCGTAGATCGTGCGGAGGTACATCTCGGTCGTGTCGATCAGGTCAGTCACGGGTCAAGCCTGCCACGCGCGCCTGTGGACTTGCTTTGCGCCGCGCACGACGCAGCGCCGCCCGGCACGAGGACGGGCAGGATCGGGCAGATCAGGGCATCTTGCGGTGCCGCCGCCAGGACGCGGCGTCGTCGAGGTCGCCCTCCCCCACCCTCTCGTAGGCGATGCGGTCGTGCAGGCGCGACGGCTGACCGGCCCAGAACTCGATCTGGTCGCACGCGATCCGCCAGCCGCAGAAGGACGGCGGCATCGGGATCTCGGCCTCCTCACCGTCACGGGTGAAGCGGGCGGCCTGCTCGGCATACCGCCGCTGCAGCTCCTCCCGGCCGTCGACCGGCGAGGACTGCTCGGACGCCCAGGCGCTGACCTGGGAGCCCCAGGGCCGGGTGCGCCAGTAGCCCTCGAGCTCGTCCCCGTCCAGCGGCACCGCCCGACCCCGGAACCTGATGACGCGGTAGAGCGCGGACCAGCGCAGCGTCGCCGCCACCCGCGGCTGCTCGCCGATCTGGCGCGCCTTGGTGGAGCCGCTGTCGGTGATGAACCCCGGACCGGCGGGCGTGAAGAACTTCATCAGGACGGGACGCACGTCCGGGAGGCCGTCCGCACCGACCGTGGCCAGGTCGAGGCAGTCGGGCTCGGTGTGCCCGCCGCTGGACGCGTCGTGGGCGACGGCCTCCGCGAGCCAGGTCGACGCGAGCGACCAGGGGCTGTCCCCCAGCGTCGCCTCGTCCAGACCCGTGCCGGCGTAGTCGACCCGCCGGATGCCCTGCACCCCCGCGCCGCGCGTCCCCTGGCCCTGCTCGTCCGTCGCCCGCGGGTCGGTCACGTCGTTCTGCGTCATACCCCGAGACTAGGCTGACCCGGTCACCGCGTCCTGAGGAGGTCCGTCATGGCACGAGGCAAGGTCGGCGCCGTCAACAACCTGGTCAAGCTCGGCGTCAAGTACGGCCCGATCGTCTACGAGGCGGTCAAGCACGGCAAGGAGCCCGCGCGCGAGCTCGCCGAGCGGCAGGTGGCGCGCAGCAGCGCCCGCCGGCGCGCCCTCGAGCACGCCCACCACCTCGTCGACGGCTCGGTCCTCACCGTCTTCGACGGGGACCAGCGGCTCTTCGTCGTGTTCAACGGGGACACGCCCGTCGCTTCGCACCCGACGAGCAAGAAGAAGACGTTGCAGGCCCTCATCGACGGTTACGACCTCGACAAGCGGGTCCGGCCGACCCCCAGACGCCGTATGACGCCGCGGGTCAAGCGCACGGGTGGGTGACCGCGAGGTGGGCGGCACAGCCGACTTCGTCACCGAGATCGCCGAGGCCGATCGCGACAGCGGCATCCTGCGCTATCGCGGGGTCGACCTGCGCGAGCTCGTCGGCCACGTGCCGTTCGAGCAGGTGTGGGGGCTGCTCGTCGACGAGGCGCTGCACCCCGGCCTGCCGCCCGCCGAGCCCTTCCCGCTGCCGGTGCGCACCGGTGACGTGCGGGTCGACGTGCAGAGCGCCCTCGCCCAGCTCGCCCCCGTCTGGGGCTTCCACCCGCTGCTCGACATCGACGCGACGCAGGCCCGCGAGGACCTCGCCCGGGCCTCGGTGATGGCCATGTCCTTCATCGCGCAGTCCGCGCGGGGCGAGGACCTGCCCGCCGTCCCTCAGCGCGAGGTCGACCGCGGCCGCTCGATCGCCGAGCGGTTCATGATCCGGTGGCGCGGCGACCCCGACCCGCGGCACGTGGGGGCGGTCGACAGCTACTGGGTCACGGTGGCCGAGCACGGCCTCAACCCCTCGGCGCTGACCGCCCGGGTCATCGCCTCCACGGGCGCCGACGCGGCGGCCTGCCTGTCCGGAGCCGTCGGGGCCATGAGCGGCCCCCTCCACGGCGGCGCGCCACGCCGGGTCATGTGGATGCTCGAGGACGTCGAGGCCGGCGAGCCCGCCGCGCGGATCGTCGAGCAGGTCCTCGCCGAGGGCGGTCGGATCATGGGCTTCGGCCACAGCGTCTATCGCGGCACCGACCCCCGCGCCGACGTCCTCAAGACCGCCTGCCGCCGCCTCGGCGCCCCGCGCTACGCCGCGGCCTGCGAGCTCGAGGCCACGGCCCTGGTGGCGCTCGCCGAGCGCAACCCCGAGCGCGTGATCGCGACCAACGTGGAGTTCTGGGCGGCCGTGCTGCTCGACCT
>NZ_DCYC01000109.1:0-26739 GCF_002330965.1 Arsenicicoccus sp. UBA2120 | reverse complement strand
GGCTGGTCGGCCCACGTGCTCGAGCAGCAGCGGGCCCGGCGGATGATCAGGCCCACGGCCCGGTATGCCGGACCGCCCCCACGACGCCTCGCCGACGTCGGTCCGACCGGCGACGCACCCGACGCCACGCGCGCCGCGGGCGACCCCGCCTGACCGACCCTGCCTCACAGACCCAGGGACCGACCCCGCCTGACGGGCCCGTCCGGATCGCGGCAGGCTCGCCGCGCTCCCGGCATACGGCTGGGAGGATGAGCAGGTGACCTCCGAGATCCTGCTGCCCCCCGACCTGCTGCCCTCCGACGGGCGCTTCGGCTCCGGACCGAGCAAGGTGCGCGCGGCGCAGGTCCAGCGGCTCGTCACCGGCGCCACCACCTGGCTCGGCACCTCCCACCGGCAGGCGCCCGTCCGCGACGTGGTGGGCTCGCTGCGTCGGGGGCTGGCGGAGCTGTTCGCGCTGCCCGAGGGCTACGAGGTGGTGCTGGGCAACGGCGGGTCCACGGCGTTCTGGGACGTCGCCGCGTGCGGCCTGGTGCGCGAGCGGGCGCAGCACGTGGTGGTCGGCGAGTTCTCGAGCAAGTTCGCGCAGGTCACGCGGGAGGCGCCGCACCTGGCGGAGCCGTCGGTCCGCGAGTCCGCCCCGGGCACGCGCACGGCGGCGGCGGCCGAGGCCGGCGTCGACGTCTATGCCTGGCCCCACAACGAGACCTCCACCGGCGTGATGCTGCCCGTCGAGCGCGTGGCGGGGGCGGACGACGACGCGCTCGTGCTGGTCGACGCCACGTCCGGCGCCGGCGGGCTTCCGGTCGACGTGTCCCAGGCCGACGTCTACTACTTCGCCCCGCAGAAGTCCTTCGGCTCGGACGGTGGGCTGTGGGTGGCGGTGCTGTCCCCCCGCGCGGTCGAGCGTGCCCACGAGCTGGCCACCACCGACCGGTGGATCCCCGCCTCGCTGTCGCTGACGACCGCGATCGAGAGCTCGCGCAAGGACCAGACCTACAACACCCCCGCCCTCGCGACCATCGCCATGATGGAGGAGCAGGTCCGGTGGTTCCTCGCGCAGGGCGGCCTGCCGTGGGCCGCGGGACGCACTGCCGACAGCTCCTCGCGGCTCTACGCGTGGGCCGAGCGCACGCCGTGGGCGACGCCGTTCGTGGCGGACCCGGCCGCCCGTTCGCAGGTCGTCGGCACCATCGACCTGGACGAGACCGTCGACGCCGCCCGCGTGTCAGCGGTGCTGCGCGCCAACGGGATCGTCGACACCGACCCCTACCGCAAGCTCGGGCGCAACCAGCTGCGGATCGCGATGTTCCCGGCGGTCGAGCCGGACGACGTCGAGATCCTCATGCGCGCGATCGAGCACGTCGTCGAGCGCCTCTGACGGGAGCGCCCGACGGGTCCGGGAGGAGCGGCGGGGCTCAGCGGACCGGCGGGTCTCACCGGACCGACCGGGCTCAGCGGACCAGCGAGCCGTAGGCCGCCAGGGCCAGGCACACGGCGATCACGATCAGCGTCGCCACGCGGCGGAAGCGCGGGGTCATCGGGTCACCACCTCGGCCAGGTCGTGGACGTGGGGCTCGAGCTGCTCGGGGTGCACGACCTCGAGCCGCCGGCTCCCGGGGCGACGACGCAGCCGCACGCCGTCCGACACCATGATGTAGGCCACGGCCGCGATGCACGCGATCCCGGTGGCCACGGCCCCGACGCCGATCGTCCAGCGGGCGCCGAAGGTGTCGCCGACCCAGCCGATGAACGGCGCCCCGAGCGGCGTGCCGCCCATGAAGATCGCCATGTAGAGCGCCATCACGCGACCCCGCATCTCCGGGTCGACGGACAGCTGCACCGACGCGTTGGCGGTCGTCATGACGGTGAGCGCGGTCAGCCCGCACGGGATCAGCAGGAGGGCGAAGGCGACATACGTCGGGGCGGCGGCAGCCGCGGCACTGGCGAGGGTGAAGCCGCCGAGCGCGAGCAGCAGCACGCGCAGCCGCGGCTGGGCCCGACGGGCCGACAGCAGGGCCGCCGACAGCGAGCCGATGGCCATGATCGAGCCGAGCAGGCCGTACTCCTCGGCGCCGCGTCCGAACACCGTGGTGGCCATGAGCGCCATCGTGAGCTGGAAGTTCATGCCGAAGGTGCCGAGCATGAACACGATGAACATGAGCAGCATGATGTCCGGTCGTCGCCGGACATAGCCGATCCCCTCCCGTATGGCGCCGCCGCCCCGTCGCAGGGGCGCCGGGTGGAGCTCGGCGACGCGCAGCCGGGTCAGGCTGAGGATGACCGCCGCGAAGGACAGGGCGTTGACGCCGAACGCGGGTCCCGTGCCCCAGGCGCCGATGACGACGCCGGCGACGGCGGGGCCGATCAGGCGGGCGGCGTTGAACGACGCGCTGTTGAGGCCGACGGCGTTGCCGATCAGGTCGGGACCGACGAGCTCGGAGGCGAATGCCTGCCGCGTCGGGTTGTCGAGCGCCGCGGCGGCGCCCTGGGCGAGCGCGAGCAGATAGATCATCCACAGCTCGGCGCTGCCGGTCACGACCAGGAGCCAGGTCAGCGCGGCGGTGATGCCGAGGGCGGCCTGGGTGCACAGCAGGATGGTGCGCTTGGGGAAGCGGTCGGCGGCGGCCCCGGCCCACGGGGCCAGGAGCACCACCGGCGCGAACTGCAGGCCGGTCACGACGCCGAGCGCCGACGCCGAGTGGTCGGTCAGCTGGGTGAGGACGAGCCAGTCCTGGGCGACGCGGCCCATCCAGGTGCCGACGTTGGAGACGAGCCCGCCGAAGAAGTAGGTGCGGTAGTTGGGGACGCGCAGCGAGGCGAAGGTGGCACTCATCGTCCGGCCACCTCCAGCAGCAGCGGGGCGGCCTCGGCGAGGACGGCGCGCTGCTCGGGGGTCAGCCCCTCGAGCCGGCTGGCCATCCACGAGTCGCGGCGGCGGCGGATCGCCTGGGCCAGGGACTCGCCCTCGGCGGTGAGCGACACGACCACCTGGCGGCCGTCGGTGGGGTGCGGGTCACGACGGACCAGGCCGGCGTCGACGAGGCACCCGACGGTGCGGGTCATGCTGGGGGCGCTGACGCGCTCGATCTCGGCGAGCTCCCCTGGCGTGCGCGGGGTCTCGAGCCGGAAGAGGACGCTGGCCTGGTGGGGCGCGACGTCGTGGGTGCCCTCGTAGCGGATGCGGCGGCTGATGCGCTGGCACGCGAGGCGCAGGTCGTTGGCGAGGTGGGCGAGGTCGTCGGCCTCGGCGGGGTGATCGGTGAGGGTGTCCAGGTTCATCGTTTCCTTAGCCTAGTTCATTACCTTGGCTAACGATGACCTGTCGCCGTTGATTCCCCAGCCAGCCCTACTGCGGCAGCAGCCGCTGCGCCCCCTGTCCCCCACCCTCGCCGAGGGTGTCCTGAGGGTTGTAGAGCGAGCACTGCCGCATCGACAGGCACCCGCACCCGATGCAGCCCGCGAGGTTGTCGCGCACCTGCTCAAGCTCGCGGATCCGCCGGTCCAGCAAGGGTGCCCACGACCGCGAGATGCGCGCCCACTGCTGCCGGGTCGGCGCCTTGTCCGGCGCCAGCGACTCGAAGGACGCCCGGATCTCCTCCAGGGTCAGCCCCACCCGCTGACCGGCCCGCACGACGGCCAGCCGCCGCAGCACCGACCGTTGGTAGAGCCGCCGGTCCCCCGCCGTGCGCGTGCTCGCGATCAGCCCCAGGGTCTCGTAGTGCCGCAGCGCCGACGGTGCCAGGCCGCTGCGGCGCGCGACCTCGCCGATCTGCATCAGGTCGTGCGTCCTCAGCATGTCCTCACCTCGACCCGGCTCGACGTCCCCGGACCACGATCATGGACCATGCCGGTCAGCCGCGCAGGAAGGTCAGGACCGCAGCCACCCGTCGGTGCTGGCCGTCGTCCGGGCCGAGCCCGAGCTTGGCGAAGATCCGTTGGGTGTGCTTCTCCACGGCTCCCTCCGTCACGACGAGCCGCGCGGCGACGGCGGCGTTGGTGCAGCCCTCGGCCATCAGGCCCAGCACCTCACGCTCGCGCGGCGTCAGCTGCGCGAGCGGCCCGGGTCCGCCAGGTCGTGCCATGAGCTGCCTCACCACCTGCGGATCGATGACCGTGGAGCCGGCCCGCACTTGATCCAGCGCCCCGAGGAAGCCGTCGATGTCGCTGACCCGGTCCTTGAGCAGGTAGCCGACGCCTCCGGTGCCGCTGGCGAGCAGGTCGTCGGCGTACGACCGCTCGACGTACTGCGACAGGACGAGCACCGCTGCGCCGGGCCAGGATCGCCGCACCTCGACCGCTGCGCGCAGCCCCTCGTCGGTGTGGGTCGGCGGCATACGGACGTCGACGATCCCCAGGTCGGGCCGGTGCTCGTGCATGGCCGCGACCCACGACGGACCGTCGCCGACGGTGGCCACCACCTCGTGGCCGTCGTCGGCGAGCAGGAGCTGCAGACCCTCGCGCAGCAGCACGGAGTCGTCTCCGATCACGACACGCACGGCACCTCCGCCCGTATGACGGTGGGCCCGCCCTGCGGCGAGGTCACCGTCAGGTGGCCCCCGAGACCTGCCAGGCGCCGGTCCAGGCCCGCGAGGCCGGTGCCCTTGCCGAGGTGCGCACCCCCGACGCCGTCGTCCTCGACCTCCGCCACGACCCAGGGGCCGTCCACGTGGACGCGGACGTCGACGCGGGTGGCGCTCGCGTGCTTCGCGGCGTTGGCGAGGGCCTCGGTGACGCAGAAGTAGAGCGCGGTCTCGTAGCCGAGGTTGACCCGCGGCACGTCCACGCTGAGGCGGGTGGGGATGGCGGCGCGGCCGGCGAGCTCCTCCAGGGCGGCGGCCAGGCCGCGGTCGAGCAGGACGGGCGGCGCGATGCCCCGGGTGGCGGCCCGCAGGTCGTCGAGGGCAACGTGCGCCTGCTCGGTGGCCGAGGCGAGCAGGCCGCGAGCGGCCTCGGGGGCGCGGTCCCACTGCCGCTCGGCCCGCGCGAGGTCCATCTGCAGCCGGACGAGCCGCTGCTGCGCGCCGTCGTGGATGTCCCGCTCGAGCCGCTGAAGCGTGCCCAGCTCGCCCTCGCGGGTGTCGGCGAGCTGCCGGCGATGGGCCTGCTCCAGCCGCAAGGTCCGGGTCGGCGCCTCGAGGAGCCAGCCGTTGACGCCGGCCTGGGCACGAGATAGGCCCCGCATCGCGATCGGCGCCAGGGCCAGCAGCATCAGGCCGAGCGCGACGTTGCATAGGGCGTGAGCCCAGTACTCGTCCGGCAGGTTGAGCCACGTGGCCATGCCGTCACCCAGCTGGTCCTCGGGCAGGTAGCGCTGCCAGGCGGGATAGGACAGCCCGGCCAGGATCGTCACCCACCAGGAGAGCGCCACCGACCAGAAGACGCAGGTGGGTGCCCACGCCAGCAGCGAGAACACCGCGTCGCCCCACCGCTGCCGGTCGCGGAACAGCGAGGTGACCTGTCCGACGACGCCCGGGTCGCGGGGGTGGGCCACCACGACGGGCTCGGGGAGCCTGGCGCCGAGGAGCGACCGCTGCAGGGCCCGCTCGACGGCGGCCGTGCCCTGCGCGAGGACGAGCCCGGCGATCACCACTGGCACCCCCACCGCCAGGATCATGGTCGCGCCGCCCACGGCGAGCAGGACGACGATCGGGATGAAGGCGGCGAGATAGAGCGGGAAGCCACCAGCAGGTAGGCGCTGTCGGCGATGAGCCGGGTCGGCGACCAGGTCCAGGTCGGCCTGGTGGACGTGGCGGACGTGGTGGAGGTGGCGGACGTGCTGGGCGACGTCTCGCGGCGAGCGGGTGAGGTGTCTGTCATCATGTCGTCCACGCTACGAACCCCCCGGTCAGAGCCCCATCCCGCTGCCTGGCGTCCTACTTGTCGGGCTAGCCCGACGTCTGGCTCAGCCGGGCTAGCCCGACGTCCGGCTCAGCCGGGCTAGCCCGACGTCTGGCTCAGCCGGGCTAGCCCGGGCCGACTACTCCGGGAAGCCGTCGAGCACGGCCGCGGTGCCCGACAGGCCGAGGCGCGAGGCCCCCGCCTCGATCATCTCGCGCGCCGCCTCGGCGGTGCGGATGCCGCCGGACGCCTTGACGCCGAGCCGGTCGCCGACGGTCTCGCGCATGATCCGGACGGCGTGCGCCGAGGCGCCACCGCTGGGGTGGAACCCGGTCGACGTCTTGACGTAGTCCGCGCCGGCCGCCTCGGCAGCCTGGCAGGCCCCCACGACCTGCTCGTCGGTCAGGGCTGCGGACTCGATGATGACCTTGAGCACGGCGCCGCGGGTGGCCTCGCGGACGGCGGCGATGTCACGCTCGACCGCGTCGAAGTCTCCCGCCACGGCCGCACCCACGTCGATGACCATGTCCACCTCTGCGGCACCGAGACGCACGGACTCGGCAGCCTCCGCAGCCTTGACCGCGGACGTGTGCTTGCCGCTGGGGAAGCCGCACACCACGGCCACCGCCACGGAGGTCGACAGCGGCAGCATCGACGGCGAGACGCACACGGAGTAGACCCCGAGCCGCTCGCCGTCGGCCACGAGCTCGCGGACGTCGTCGGCGGTGGCCTCGGGCTTGAGCAGGGTGTGGTCCACCATCTGCGCGACCTGGGAGCGAGTCAGCTGCGTCATACGGCTCACCCTAGTGGGAGAGGTGAGCAGGTATGCCGACCCGCCCGCCACCCCGTCTCCGCGCCACCCCATCGGCGCCCACCCCGCTCGTCGCCCACCGCTCACGTCGCCCACCCCGCTCACCGCTCACCGCTCACACGCCATTGGTCACCAATCGCGTCCCGGAGGCGATATGAACGTTCCAAAAGATCAGTGGTGACCAATGGCGCCCGGAGGGGGCGGCGGGGCGGGGCGGAAGCGGAGGGGGCGGCGGCGCGGACCCGGTGAGCGCGGGGCTCAGGCGACGCCGAGGGCCGTCTTGACCGGCGTGATGCAGAAGTAGAGGACGAACAGCGCGGCCACGATCCACAGCAGCGGGTGGATCTCACGGGCCTTGCGGCGGGCGGTCTTGACGACGACGTAGGCCACGAAGCCCGCGCCGATGCCGACCGAGATGGAGTAGGAGAAGGGCATCAGGACGATGGTGAGGAAGGCCGGGATGGCGATCTCCATGTCGTCCCAGTCGATGCCGGTGACCTGCTGCATCATCAGGAAGCCCACCACGATCAGCGCCGGGGTCGCGGCCTCGTAGGGAACGACCGCGACCAGCGGTGACAGGAAGGTCGCCAGCAGGAACATGATGCCGGTGACGACGGACGCGAGTCCGGTGCGAGCGCCCTCGCCGACACCCGCGGCCGACTCGATGTAGGACGTGTTGGAGCTGACCGAGCCCATGCCGCCGGCGATGGCGGCGACGGAGTCCACGACCAGGATGCGCTGGGAGCTGGGCGGGTTGCCCTCCTCGTCGAGCAGGCCCGCCTCGCCGCCGATGGCGACCATCGTGCCCATCGTGTCGAAGAAGTCGGCGAGCAGCAGGGTGAAGATCAGCAGCACGGCCGACACGAACCCGATCTTGCTGAACGACCCGAGCAGGTTGAAGTCACCGACCAGCGAGAAGTCCGGGAGGGCGAAGGGGTTCGAGGGGAGGGTGGGGACGTTGAGGCCCCACCCGGTGGGGTTGACGATCTTGCCGCCCGGACCGGTCTGCGAGCCGATGTGCAGCACCGCCTCCAGCACGATCGCGAGCACGGTGGCCCCGGCGATGCCGTAGAGGATGGCGCCCTTCACGTGGTTGACCATCAGCGCGATGATCAGGAACAGCCCGACCACGAAGGTCAGCAGCGGCCACCCGTTGAGGAAGCCGCCGATGCCCAGCTCGACCGGGGTCGGGCCGGCCGGCTTGCGCACGAAGCCCGCGTCGATCAGGCCGATGAGGGTGATGAACAGACCGATGCCGACCGAGATCGCCGTCTTGAGCTGCGCGGGGATCGCGTGGAAGACGGCCTTGCGGAAGCCCGTCAGCACGAGCACCAGGATGATGATGCCCTCGAGGACGATCAGGCCCATCGCGTCGGCCCAGGTCATCTGCGGCATCTGGGCCACGCCGTAGGCCAGGAAGGCGTTGAGCCCCAGCCCCGTCGCGAGGGCCAGCGGGAAGTTGGCCACGACGCCCATGAGGATCGTCATGAGCCCGGCGACCAGCGCGGTGCCGGCGGCCACGAGCATGCGCGCCCGGTCCGGGTCTCCCCCGCCGAGGAAGCCGCCCGTGGAGTCCGGGACGGTGCCGATGATCAGGGGGTTGAGCACCACGATGTAGGCCATCGTGAAGAACGTGACGATCCCGCCGCGCACCTCCTGGCCGACGGACGAGCCACGCTCGGTGATGCGGAAGTAGCGGTCGAGCCCGCTGGCGGGCGGCGCGTTGCGGGGGCGGCGGGAGGGGGCCTGCGTCATGTCCCCGGATCCTACCGGCGGGCCGTATGCCGTCCGCGCCCCCGCCACCAGTCGGTCAGGCACCCGGGTGACGCGGGCCGGGCATGCCTTGCGCGTCAGGCGGCCTCGCCGCACAGTTACCCGCGGGTCACGTGTCGGTGGCGCCGCGCTGGTTCCCGAGGCGCGAGCGCGCGACCGCGATCGGTCTGGTCACCCTCGCCAACCTGGTCGGCACCGCCATCGGGATGGTCCTGCCGACGGCCCTCGTCGACGCGCACGGTCCCGGCGTCATCGGGCCGCTGCAGCTCGGGATCGGTATGGCGGCGCTGGTCGCCGGCATCGCCTATCCCCTGCTCGTGACCGACCGCCCCGCCGGCGTCCCGGTCGACCTCACCGAGCGCGAGCTCGAGACCCACGGGATGCGGCACGCCCTGTCGGTGGGGCCGTTCCGGCGCTACCTGCTGGCGATCTTCATCGGGATGGGCGTCTTCAAGGGGATCACGCAGTGGGTCGCGGACATCGTTGCCCCGCGGGGCTTCTCGGCGACCGACGCCGGCAACGTCGGTGCCGCCATGCTGCTCGGCGGGGTCATCGGGTCGGTCTCGTCGTCGGCCTGGTCGGATCGCCTCGACCGGCGGGTGCCCTTCCTCGTGGCGGGGCTCGCGCTCGCCGCTCCCGCCGTCGTCGGGGTCGCCCTCGCGAGCTCCCTCGCGGGGCTGCTCGGCGCGGCCTTCCTGCTCGGGTTCTGCCTGGTGAGCCTGATGCCGATCGGCATGCAGTATGCCGCCGAGGTCACCTGGCCGACGCCGGAGGGCACGTCCAACGGCCTGGTCCAGCTGTGCGGGCAGGCGGCCGTGGTCTACGTCGCGCTGCTCTACGCGCTGCGCGCCCCGGACGGGAGCTACTGGCCCGGGCTGGTGCTGTCCGCGGTGCTGCTGCTCGGCGGGGCGCTGCGCTTTGCCCGGACCCCGGAGTCGCACGAGCACCACGCCCGAGCCACCACCTCGTCGATGTCCCCCTCGGGCACGTCCCCGTCGGGCCCGTCCCCCTCGAGCACGGGCCCGGGCGCTAGCCTGCAGGGGTGACCGACCAGCGGCCCCCGATCGACCCGACCACCGTGCCGGCGATGCGCGTGCGCACCGATCGCGTGGTGGCGCTCGGCACCTGGCTGTGGGTCGTGGCCCTGCTCGTCGTGCTGGTCGTGCCGTCGCTGCACCTCGACGGGCGCGCCTGGTGGCCGTGGGCCTGCGTGACGGGGATCGCGCTCGGCGTGCTCGGCCTGGCCTACGTCAGGAGCGGGCGCGGCGCCGACAAGGGCGCCTGACGGCGACGCGCCGGAGTCCGCCCAGCGCTCGGGCGTCGCCCGGGTGCACAACTGCTGCACATCGGCCGAGGAGCTTGCCGAGCTCCGTTGTGCCGCAACAGACCCCTCTCGCGAGGTCGCTTCGATGTGCAGCACTTGGTTGCGGGGAAGAGACCCTGCGACCCACGTGCGGCCGGGGTGACGGCCCGTGTCGCGGGTCTGCTCAGGCGTCGCCGGCGAGCTCGGCCACCCGCTGGGCGGCGGCGTCGGTCGCCGGGTCGGTGCGCGGCGTCGCCGGACCCGCGGGGGCGCCGGCGGCGCGACGCGACCCGCGCCGACCACGGCGAGGGGCGGGGGCCTTGACCTCGGGCTCGAGCTCCGGCTCCGGCTCCGGCTCCGGCTCCGGCTCCGGAACACCGTCGGCGGCGGCCGCCGACGCTGTGGCCTCGCTCGCGACCTCGGGCTCGGGCTCGGGGTCGGGGGCGGGCGACTCCGCGGCCCCGGGCTCGGCGGCGGGTAGCGACGCCGTCTCCAGAGCGCTGCTGGCGCTCTCGGACGAGTCGGTCTCGGGAGCGGCCTGCGCTTCCGGCTGCACCTCGGCTGCGCTGTCACCGGCAACGTCGGTGCTCGACGCGACGTCGGAGGCGGTCGGCGCCTCGTCCGTGCTCGTGGCGCTCTCGGCGCTCTCGGCGCTCTCGGCGCTCTCGGCGCTCTCGGCCAGCGTCAGCTCGACGGCCGGCGCGACCTCGAGGTCCACCGCCAGGTCGTCGACCACGGGCGGGTCGAGCGGGCGGGGGTCGTTGGTCGGCATGTCGACCTCGCTGTGCGCGCCGCAGCCGTGGTCGAGGGCGACGACGCGGCCGTCCGACGGTGACCACGCGTTGGCGCACACCCCGAAGGACCGGCGCAGCGCACCGGCCATCGGCAGGAAGTAGCCGCAGGACGAGCAGCGCTCGGGTGCCTTGACGGCGACCTCGGCGGTGGGGCCGTTGTCGCCGTCGTACCAGCGCTGGGCGGCGTCCTCGCGGCCCTCGGCGGACAGCACGCGCTTGCGGCCGAGACCCAGCTCCCACTGGGCCATCCGGTCGACGTCCTCGTCCCCGGTCGCCTCGAAGCCGTACTCGAGGTTGGGGTCCTCCTCGACGTACGGGTTGATGTCGCCGGGGCCGAGGTCGCCGGGGGCGATGCGCTCGGCATACGGCAGCCAGGCCGGGGAGACGATGCTGGTGTCGCTGGGTAGCAGGTGCGTCTCGGAGACGGTGACGTGCTTGGACCGGGAGACGCGGGTGACGGTGACGGACCACCGCCAGTCGGGGTATCCCGCTGACAGGCAAGCGAACTGGTGCGTGGCCACCCGCTCGCCCTCCATGACGACGGCCAGGTGGTCGCCCACGGCCCCCGCCTCGGCGATGCTCTCGGCGGCGGCGCGCGCGAGGTCGACCGCCGCGGTCAGCGTCGTGTCGGGCTTGATGGTGGCCATCGGTCAGCTCCCGTCGAAGTTGTCGGCGATGGCCCGCAGGGCGGCGGCGAGCTTGGTGGACCCGGCCGCGTCGGGGTAGCGCCCCTTGCGCAGCTGCATCGAGACGCCGTCGAGGAGCTTGATGGTGTCCTCCACGATCTCGACCATCTCGTCAGCGGGCTTGCGCTTCTTCTCGTGGAGCTTGCGCGTCACCGAGGGGGCTTGGTCGAGGATCGTGAGCGACAGGGCCTGCGCCCCGCGCCGGCCGTCCATGATCCCGAACTCCACGCGGGTGCCGGGCTTGAGGGTGGTCGTCCCCTCGGGCAGGGCGTTGGCGTGGACGAAGACGTCTCCGCCCTCGTCGTCGGCCAGGAAGCCGAAGCCCTTGTCCGTGTCGTACCACTTGACCTTGCCCGTTGGCACTGGTCCACCTCGTGTCGATCTCGTCGTGGGCCGGCCCGTGTGCGGGGTCGGCGTCAAGGCACGTGGAGCTCTCGGAGCACGTGTCCTGCCCACCAGGCTAACGGTTCAACGAGGCGTCAGGCCCCACGAGGCCGACCACGCGCGGCCTGGATCGAGCCGGACGACGTCCTCGCCGGTGCGGAACGCGTCGGGCGCCGCCGTGAGGGGCTCGACCGCCAGGCCGCTCGTGCGCGCGTAGCCCTCGGGGAGGTCGTGCCCGGTGTAGACCTGCGTCCAGGGGAAGGCGTCGGCGTCGGCCCACAGGGTCGTGCTGCGGCCGCCGTGGGCGATGGTGATGCGCCACCGGCCGTCGTCGTCCGCGGTGAGGCCGGTCATCGCGGTGTCGAGGTCGCGGTCGCCGACGACGGCGTCGCGCAGGTCCTGGGGCGTGCCCTCGACGGGACGCAGGCTGGCAGCCACGGTGTCGTCGGCCAGGAGGAGCCGGTCGGGGTCCACGGCGACGTATGACGCAGCGGGGCACCGGATCTCGAGGTCGTCCACCCGGTCCTCCCCCACCGTCAGGTAGGGGTGCGCCCCCACGCCGAGCGGCGCGGTGGCGTCGCCGACGTTGGTGACGGTGGGCGTCACGGTCAGGCCGTCGTCGTCGAGGTGGTAGTCGAGCTGCAGGTCCAGGGTCCAGTCCCAGCCCTGCTGCGGGTGCAGGCGTGCGCGCAGGGTCACCCGGTCGTCCTCCACGCGGACGGGCGACCACGGCAGCCACTGCACCAGGCCGTGCAGCGCGTTGTGCCGGGCGGGCTCGGACAGGGCGAGCTGCCGCTCGGTGCCGTCGAAGGTGTACTGCCCGTCGCGGATGCGGTTGACCCACGGGATCAGCACGGTCCCCCGCGCATGCAGGGCCGGCGCGTCCTGCGGCGACCCGACGATCACGGGCCGTCCGGCATACGTGTAGGACCGCAGGGTCGCTCCCACCTCGGTGACCACGGCCTCGTGCTCGCCGTGCCGGATGGTCCACTGCTCGCCGCTCGGCAGAACCTGCTCGCTCATGCCCGCCACCCTAGGCGCCGATCAGCCCTGCTCGATGAGCTCGGTCGCCCGGTCCCGCATCTCGACCTTGCGGATCTTGCCGGTCACCGTCATCGGGAAGCTGTCGGTGATGTGCACGTAGCGCGGGATCTTGTAGTGCGCGAGCTGTCCGGTGCAGAACTCGCGGACGCCGTCCACGGTCAGCGCGGGCACGCCCTCGCGCATGATGATCCAGGCCATGAGCTCCTCGCCGAACTTCTTGTCGGGGACGCCGATCACCTGCACGTCCGCGATGTCGGGGTGGGTGTAGAGGAACTCCTCGATCTCGCGGGGATAGACGTTCTCGCCGCCGCGGATGACCATGTCCTTGATCCGGCCCACGATGGCGCAGTAGCCGTCCTCGTCCATCGTCGCGAGGTCGCCCGTGTGCATCCAGCGGGCGGCGTCGATCGCCTCGGCGGTCTTGTCCGGCTGTCCCCAGTAGCCCAGCATCACCGAGTAGCCGCGGGTGCACAGCTCGCCCGTCTCGCCGCGCGGCACGGTGCGACCCGTTGCGGGGTCGACGATCTTGACCTCGAGGTGCGGCATGACGCGGCCGACCGTCTCGGTGCGGCGGCGCAGGTCGTCCTCGGTGCGCGTGGAGGTGGAGACCGGCGAGGTCTCGGTCATGCCGTAGTTGATGGCGACCTCGGCCATGTTCATCCGGTCGATGACCTTCTTCATGACCTCCACCGGGCAGGGCGAGCCGGCCATGATCCCCGTGCGCAGCGTCGACAGGTCGTAGCGGTCGACGTCCGGCAGCCCGAGCTCGGCGATGAACATCGTGGGGACGCCGTAGAGGCTGGTGCAGCCCTCCTGGGACACCGCCTCCAGGGTCGCGACCGGGTCGAAGGTCGGCGCCGGGATGACCATCGCCGCGCCGTGGGAGGTGCACGCCAGGTTGCCCATGACCATGCCGAAGCAGTGGTAGAAGGGCACCGGGATGCAGACCACGTCCTGCTCGGTGTAGCGGATCATCTCGCCGACGAAGAAGCCGTTGTTCAGGATGTTGTGGTGGGACAGGGTCGCGCCCTTCGGGAAGCCCGTGGTGCCCGACGTGTACTGGATGTTGATCGGGTCGTCGGCGGACAGCTCGGCCATCCGCGCGTCGAGGTCCTCGTCTCCGACGGCGGCACCCCCGGCCCGCAGGTCCTCCCACGACTGCTCGCCGAGGTAGGCGACGCGCTCCAGGTCCGGGCAGTCGTGCCGGATGGACTCGAGCATCTGCTGGTAGGTCGAGGTCTTGTAGGACACCGCGCTCACGACCATGCGCATGCCGGACTGCTTGACGACGTACTCGAGCTCGTGGGCGCGATAGGCCGGGTTGATGTTGACGAGCACCACGCCGGCCTTGGCGGTGGCGTACTGCACGATCGTCCACTCCGGGCAGCTCGGCGACCAGATGCCCACGCGGTCCCCGTGCCCGAGCCCTGCGGCGATCAGGCCCTTGGCGACCTCGTCGACGGCGGCGTCCAGCTCGGCATACGTCCACCGCCGCCCGCTGGGCACGTCCACGAGGGCCAGCCGGTCACCGACCCGCGCGACCGTGCGCTCGAGGTTGTGCCCGATGGTCTCGCCGAGGAGCGGGGTGTCGGAGATGCCGGAGGTGTACGAGAGCGTCGTTGCCGTCATGGCTCGCAGTCTCGTGCGCCGCGCCGGTGGCGGCAAGGGATGGCGCGCCGAACGGTGCGCGGCGCGCTACCAGCGGTCTACCTCAGGTGGGCACATCGGCCCGACCTCGACGACAGACCCGCCCCCGGCGGACTCATCGACCGGCCCTCGTTCCCCAGGTCGATGTACCTGCCCGCGGCAGGTCTTAACGTTGGACGGTGATGCCCCGCCTCGACGCGCCCCGCGCCCGCAGCCTCGCCGACGACCTCCGTGGCCGCTCGGACGACGAGCTCGTCGCGTTGCTCGTGGCGCGCCCCGACCTTGCCCGTCCGGCGCCGACCGACATCACCGCCCTCGCCGCCCGCTCCGGCACCCGCGCCTCGACCCAGCGCGCGCTCGAGGGCCTGGACACCGCGCACCTGCAGGTCCTCGAGGCCCTGCTCGCCACCGGCTCCCCCGCCGACGTCGACCAGGCGGCCACCTGGCTGGGGACCGACCGCGGCTCCGGCTCCCTGGTCGAGATCCTGTCCCGTCTCGAGTCCCTCGCTCTCGTATGGCGATCCGCCGACCGCATCACCGTCGCCCGCACGGTGGCGGAGCTGCTCGGACCGCGTCCCGGAGGCCTCGGCCCCTCCCTCGCGACGCTGCGCGGCACCACGCGGGACGCCCTCGCCACGCCCGCCGCGCTGGACGCGGTGCTGGCCGAGGCGCCGGAGGCTGCTCGTGCCGTCCTCGACCGCCTCACGTGGTCCAGCGGCGTCGTGGCGCGGCAGCCGGGCGGCCGGCCGAGCGGTGCGGCCGGGCAGGCGCTCGACTGGCTGACCGAGCGCGGCCTGCTGCACCCCCACGGCGAGGGCGAGCTGGTGCTGCCGCGCGAGGTCGCCCTGCACCTGCGCGGCGGGCGGCTGCTGCAGGACGTCGCGCTGCACCCCCCGCAGGTCGCCCTCACGACCCGCTCGGCCACCGTCGTCGACCTCGCCGCCGGTGGGGCGGCAGGCGAGCTGCTGGGTCTCGTCGACGAGACGGCGACCCGGTGGGGCGAACGCCCGCCGCGCGTCCTGCGCGCCGGCGGGCTGGCCGTCCGCGACCTGCGCGCCCTGGCGTCGACGCTGGACCTGCCGGTCGAGCGGGCGGCGTTCGTCGTGGAGGTGGCGCACGCCGCCGGGCTGCTCGCCGACGACGGCGCGCTCGACCCGGTGTGGGCGCCGACGCCGGCCTACGACGACTGGCTGCAGCAGTCGCCGCCCGCCCGCTGGGCCGTGCTGGCCGACGCGTGGCTGCGCTCGACCCGTGCCGCGCACCTCGTGGGTTCGCCTGCGGAGCGCGGAGGTTCGCCGATCAACGCCCTCTCGCCCGACGCCCACTGGCCGCCGGTCCGCGGGCTCCGCCAAGACGTCCTCGCCGACCTCGCCCAGCTGCCGGCCTGGTCCGCGCCCACCGTCGACGGGCTCGTCGAGCGGATGCGCTGGCGCCGGCCGCTGCGTCGGGTCGCCGACCTCGAGCAGGTCGTCGAGGCGGTCGTCCGCGAGGCCGAGTGGCTCGGCGTCACGGGCCGGGGTGCCCTGGGCGCCGCGGGGCGCACCCTCGTGGCCTCCACCCCTCCCGACGTCGGCTCGGCGGCCGAGGCCATGCACGCCCACCTGCCGGCCCCCGTCGAGGAGATCCTGCTGCAGGCCGACCTCACCGCGGTCGCTCCCGGCCGCGTCGAGGGCGCGCTGGCCCGGCTGCTGCGCCTCGCCGCAGACGTCGAGTCGCGGGGCGGGGCCACCGTCCACCGCTTCACCGAGGCGTCCGTGCGCCGGGCCCTCGACGCCGGCTGGACCGCCGAGCAGCTCCTCGACGCCCTCGCCGAAGCGAGCTCCACGCCGGTGCCCCAGCCGCTCACCTATCTCGTCAACGACGTCACCCGGCGCCACGGCCAGCTCCGGGTGGCGGCGGCGGCGTCATACGTGCGCAGCGAGGACCCCGTGACCCTCGACGCGATCCTGGCCGCCCCGGCCCTCGCCCCGCTGGGCCTGCGTCGCATCGCCCCGACGGTGCTCGTCAGCCCGGTCAGCGGCGACGTCCTGCTCGCGACCCTGCGCGACCACGGCCTCGCGCCCGCCGCGGAGACCGCCGACGGCGTCGTCGCGGTCCCCGCCGGGTCGGCCCGCCGGACACCTCCTCGTCGGCGCCCACCGGCCTCGACCCTCACCAGCGTCGTCGACCGCCCGTATGCCGAGAACCTGGTCGCCCTGCTCCGCGCAGGGCAGGCCGGGGTCGACGCACGGGCCGACGGCGACCCGTCGCAGGGCGGCACGGACCCTGCGGTGGTGCTGGGCGTCCTGCGCGAGGCCGTCGCCGACCGCCGTCCCGTGCGGCTCAGCCACGTGGGGCCCGACGGTGGCGCCACGACGCTGCTCTTCCACCCGCGGCGGGTGGAGGGTGGGCGCGTCTACGGCACCGCGGGGACGAGCAACGTCGAGAGGATTCTCACGCTCCACCGCATCACGGGTGTGTCCGAGGCCTGACCTGGCTATCGTCGCGGGCGCGCACCCCTCCTCCCCCGAAGGAGCTTCCATGACGCCGCAGCGCCCCGGGGCCCTCGAGCTGATCGACCTCGTTGTCGAGCCCGGCAGCTTCGTCTCGTGGGACACCCCGCCCGACCGCGCCGGGATCTCCTCCGAGTACGCCGCCGAGCTCGACGCCGCGACCGAGCGCAGCGGGGTCGACGAGGCGGTGCTCACCGGCCGCGGACTGATCGACGGGCTCCCGGTGGCGGTCGTCGTGGGCGAGTTCCGGTTCCTCGGGGGCTCGATCGGCGCGGCCACAGCGGCCCGGATCACGGCGGCCGTGCGGCGAGCGACCGCCGAGCGGCTGCCGCTCGTGGCCGCGCCCGCCTCGGGCGGCACCCGCATGCAGGAGGGCACGCCGGCGTTCGTCGAGATGGTGACGATCTCGCGGGCCATCGTCGACCACAAGGCCGCGGCCCTGCCCTACCTCGTCTACCTGCGGCACCCCACCACCGGCGGCGTCTTCGCCTCGTGGGGGTCGCTGGGCCACGTGACCGTCGCCGAGCCCGGTGCGCTGGTCGGCTTCCTCGGGCCCAAGGTCCACGAGGCGCTCAACGGTGAACCGTTCCCCGCGGGCGTGCAGCTCGCCGAGAACCTCGTCGACAAGGGCGTGATCGACGCGGTCGTCCCGTCCGAGGAGCTCGCGACCGTCGCCGCGCGGGTGCTGCGCCTGCTGCACCCCCACCGCCGCGACGACGCGGCCGCGACCCCCGAGACCCCCGAGACCCCCGAGACCCCCGAGACCCCCGCGACCCCCGCGACCCCCGCGACCCCCGCGACCCCCGAGATCGTGAGCGTCTCCTCCAAGAATGTTGGACGAGACGCTCACGATCCTGGTGGGGAGGGGCGGGCCTGGCCTGCGCCGACGGAGTCCAGGCAGGTCTGGGCGTCCGTCGAGATCACTCGCTCACCTCGTCGTCCGGGCGTCCGAGAGCTCCTCCGGTATGCCGCGGACGAGGTCCTCCCGCTCTCCGGGACCGGCGAGGGGCAGCACGACGCCGGGCTCATGCTCGCGCTGGCGTCGTTCGGCGGAGATCCCTGCGTCCTCGTGGGGCAGGACCGCCGCAACCAGGCCAAGCAGTCGATGGGGCCCGCCGCCCTGCGCTCCGCCCGACGTGGCATGCGCCTCGCCCAGGAGCTGGGGCTCCCCCTCGTCTCGGTCATCGACACCCCCGGCGCCGACCTGTCGGTCACGGCGGAGGAGGGCGCGCTGGCCGGCGAGATCGCCCGCTGCATCGCCGACATGACCCAGCTGACGGTGCCCAGCGTGGCGCTCCTGCTCGGGCAGGGCTGCGGCGGTGGGGCTCTCGCGATGCTGCCCGCGCGTCGGGTCGTGGTGGCCGAGCACGGCTGGCTGTCACCGCTGCCACCGGAGGGCGCCTCGGTCATCGTCCACGGCACCCCGGACCACGCCCCCGAGATGACCCTGCGTCAGCGCATCTCCGCGCCCCAGCTCGTCGAGGCAGGGATCGCCCACCGGATCGTCCCCGAGACGGTGCCGGCCGACCAGGACCCGCGAGCGTTCTGCCGAGCCATGGCAGAGGCCCTCACGATCGAGCTGGCCACCCAGAGCTAGCTCCGGCCAAGGCCCGCAGCGACGACTCCTGCCCTCTCGCCGAGGCCGGGACCGGGGATGCGGGGCGCAGGTCGGGTCAGCCGCCCGACAGCGCCGTGACCACGCGAGACGGCGAGGGGCGGCCCAGCTGCTCGGCCATCCAGACGGACGTGGTGACCAACGCCTCGAGGTCGACGCCGGTCTCGACGCCCATCCCGTGGAGCGCCCACACGAGGTCCTCGGTGGCGAGGTTGCCGGTCGCCGACTCGGCATACGGGCAGCCCCCGAGCCCACCGGCCGAAGCGTCGATCGTCCGCACCCCGAGCCGGATCGCCTCGAGCGAGTTCGCGAGCGCCTGGCCGTAGGTGTCGTGGAAGTGCACCGCGATCCGATCCGACCCGATCCCGCGCTCCCCCAGAGCATCGAGGAGCCGCCGCACGTGCCCGGTCGTGGCCACGCCGATAGTGTCGCCGAGCGAGAGCTGGTCGGCGCCGAGGTCGATCATGCGGGCGCACACGTCGACGACCTGGTCGATCGGCACGTCGCCCTCCCAGGGGTCGCCGAAGCACATCGACACGTAGGCCCGCAGCCACAACCCCTCGTCCTTGGCGCGCTTGGAGACGGGCTCGAACATCGTGAACTGGTCGAGCACCGTGGAGTTGAGGTTCTTGGCCGCGAAGGTCTCGGTGGCGGACCCGAAGATCGCCACCGAGGACACCCCCAGGTCGAGCGCCCGGTCCAGCCCCCGCTCGTTGGGCACCAGGACGGGCCGCTGGGTGCCGAGCGCGTCCGCCCCGAGCGCGCTCACGAGGTCGGCGGCGTCGGCCAGCTGGGGCACCCACCGCGGCGACACGAAGCTCGTGATCTCGACGGTCTCGAGCCCGGCGGCGAGCATCCGCCGCACGAACTCCGCCTTGACGTCGACGGGGACGATCGACTTCTCGTTCTGCAACCCGTCGCGCGCACCCACCTCGTAGATCGTCACGCGGTCCGGCGCACCGGTCATCGGCTCGTGCTGGGGCTGGCGCATCTCGCTCCTTAGCGTCGGCGTCGACGTCCTCGTGCCCGGCGCCGTCATGTCGCCGTCGAGCATCCAGCCCCATCCTGCCCCACCCCGCTAGCCTCCTGGGAAGCAACCAGCGCCACGTGGGGTTGACGTCACAACCGACCGAGGAGCACCGATGAGCCCGCAGCCACCCGCCGACGACCAGACACCACGCTCGTATGCCGAAGGTGGTCACCCCGCTCAGCCCGGCTACGGCCAGCAGGGGTACGAGCAGGGATACGGCCAGCCCGCCTACGGTCGTCCGGCCTACGGGCAGCCGGCATACGGCTCTCCCTCCCCCGGCGCCCCGGTCAACGCCATCGTCCTCACGGTGGTCAGCGTGCTCGCGGTGCTGTCGACGGCCTTCATCGTCGGACTGCCCAGCGCGATCCTCGGGATCATCGGTCTCGCCCAGCACGGCAACGACCCGCGGCGCGCCAACCGGTTGGCCAACATCGGGTGGATCGTGCTGGTGCTCAACGTGGTTCTCGGCGTGGTCCTGCTGATCGCCGGTGTCGCGGGCTTCCTGTGGTTCGTGGAGCAGGCGGACCTGCCGTCGATGACCCCCTCGCCGGCCCTGACCCCGACCCCGGCCGCCGTCTGATGCCCGACGGTCCCCTGATCGTCCAGAGCGACAAGACCCTCCTGCTCGAGGTCGACCACCCGGGGGCCGAGGCTGCCCGCCGGGCGATCGCGCCGTTCGCCGAGCTGGAGCGCGCCCCCGAGCACGTGCACACCTATCGCGTCACACCCCTCGGCCTGTGGAACGCCCGCGCCGCCGGCCACGACGCGGAGCAGGTCGTCGACGCCCTCCTCACCCACAGCCGGTATGCCGTCCCCCAGGCCCTGCTCGTCGACGTCGCCGACACGATGGACCGCTACGGCCGGCTGACGCTCGCCAAGGACCCCGACCACGGCCTGGTGATGCGCACGACCGACCGCGCCGTCCTCGCGGAGGTGCTGCGGCACAAGCGGATCCGCCCTCTGCTGGGTGACGCCGTGGACGACGACACCGTGGTGGTGCACCCCTCGGAGCGGGGCCACCTCAAGCAGGAGCTGCTCAAGGTCGGCTGGCCCGCCGAGGACCTCGCGGGCTACGTCGACGGCGAGGCGCACCCGATCGACCTCGACGAGAGCGACTGGGCGCTGCGCCCCTACCAGCAGCAGGCGATCGACGGCTTCTGGGACGGCGGGTCCGGGGTCGTGGTCCTCCCGTGCGGGGCGGGCAAGACCCTCGTCGGGGCCGGCGCCATGGCGCGTGCCCGGGCCACCACGCTGATCCTGGTGACCAACACCGTGTCCGCGCGGCAGTGGCGGGACGAGCTGGTCCGCCGCACGTCGCTGACCGAGGACGAGATCGGCGAGTACTCCGGCGCCCGCAAGGAGATCCGCCCCGTCACGATCGCGACCTACCAGGTGCTCACGACGAAGCGGAAGGGCATCTTTCCCCACCTCGAGCTGCTCGACGCCCGGGACTGGGGGCTGATCCTGTATGACGAGGTGCACCTCCTCCCGGCCCCGATCTTTCGCATGACGGCCGACCTGCAGGCGCGCCGACGGCTGGGGCTGACCGCGACCCTCGTGCGCGAGGACGGCCGCGAGTCCGACGTCTTCTCGCTCATCGGCCCCAAGCGCTACGACGCTCCCTGGAAGGACATCGAGGCGCAGGGCTGGATCGCCCCGGCCGACTGCGTGGAGGTGCGGGTCACCATGCCCGACGCGGACCGGATGGCGTACGCCGTGGCGGAGCCGGACGAGCGCTATCGCCTGTCGTCGTGCGCCGACGCCAAGGACGCGGTGGTGGAGCGCCTGGTGGCGCGGCACGCGGGCGAGCCCACGCTGGTCATCGGGCAGTACCTCGACCAGCTCGAGACGCTCGCCGCTCGCCTGGACGCCCCCATCATCACCGGCTCGACCACGGTCAAGGAGCGGCAGCGGCTGTTCCAGGCCTTCCGCACCGGGGAGATCTCGCTGCTCGTGGTGTCCAAGGTCGCGAACTTCTCGATCGACCTGCCCGAGGCCTCCGTCGCGATCCAGGTGTCGGGCACGTTCGGGTCGCGTCAGGAGGAGGCCCAGCGCCTCGGCCGGCTGCTGCGCCCCAAGGGCGACGGGCGCACGGCGCACTTCTACACGGTCGTCACGCGCGACACGGTCGACGCCGACTTCGCGGCGCACCGTCAGCGCTTCCTCGCCGAGCAGGGCTATGCCTACACGATCGTCGACGCCGGCGACCTCCCCTGACCCGTCCGACCTGACCCCACCCCACCCGCACGTCCGCATCCGCCGTCCCCCGTCCCCGCCACACTTCCGCACGCGCCGTCCCCGTCCCAGTCCCCGTCCAAGGGACGCAGATGTCGCGTTCCACGGCGTGCCGGACGCCTTTGCGTCCCCTCGATGCGCGGTCAGACGTCACCACGGCATCACCAGCGGCGAGGAGTCGACCGTTCGCACCAGCCGTCCCCCCACCGGGGCGCGGACAGGGACCATCGACGTGCGGAACTCCTCCACCGTCTCGTGCCGCCGGTCCGGCATCAGGTCGTCCGACGTCACGCGCAGCCTGCGATGCCCGAGCAGCAGCGCCCGCCGATCCGCCCTGCGGTCACCGCGCCAGCGTCCGCGCTGCGTGCGGTGACCGTCGCCGTCGAACTCACCGCCCAGCGCGAACTCCTCCCAGTAGAGGTCGAACCGGCACACCGTCGCTCCGTCCGCGTCCACCAGCCGGACCTGCTGCTCCGGCTCTGGCAGACCAGCCTGCGCCAGGAGGAGCCTGAGGTCGGTCTCGCGCGGGGACTCCGCGCCGTGCCTCGTGTCGCGCAGGGCCCCACGCAAGCGGCTCGCTCCTCGCCGACCGAGGGAGGCCAGCGCCACCAGGGAGCCGGCCGTTCCGCCGAGGTGGAGGTAGCCGTCGCACAGCCGGACGAGGTCCTCGTGCGTGGCGAGCGGGTCCGTCAGCACGTCTGCGACAGCCCAGATCCCGGCGACCAGGGGGATCCCACTCACGTCCACGACCCTGCGGCGCTCCAGACCCTTGCGCGACACGATCCCCTCACGCCGCACGCGCCCCGCGGCGGTCGGCACGCAGACGTGCACGGGGTCCCCCGGCTGCCACGGCCTCCGGTCGGGGAGCCCCAGGAGCTCGACCGCCGACCAGCCGCACACGGCCCAGGGACGCCGAATCACGGCACCGGCCTGGGCGATCGCCTCGTCGAGCGTGGTGGGGAGGTCAGCGGCCCAGAGACCGTGGTGGGTCCGCACGAGCCCGGACGCGGTGAGGGTCGCTCTCGTGACGCCTGATCGGCGGGCCTCGGCCGACGTCAGGTGGCGGGGCAGCTCGTCCATGGCGCGAGCATGCACTCGTCGTCACCATCACGGATGGGCCCGCTCGCCCCCTGTGGACGGAGGCGGCGGGAGCGCGTCAGCCTGTGGACAAGCACCGTATGACGCTGCTCCCGCCAGCCGTGTGGCCTCAACACCCAGGTCGAGGGGACGCACCTGTGGCGTTCCACGGCGTGTCGCGCTCATCTGCGACCCCTCGATGGGATCGCGCCACACGCCCGTCCGGAGTCGCAACGATCGAGGCCGGGGCGGGCGGCATACGGCCTGGTGGTCCAGCGGTCTCCCAGGAACCTTCCAGCGTGAGCGGTCAGACTTGACGGCGTGACCACTACGCCCGAAGCCAGACTGCTGGTCGTCGAGGACCAGCCCAACATTCGTGAGCTCCTCGCGACCAGCCTGCGATTCGCGGGATTCGAGGTGTACACCGCCGGTGATGGCGGGGGCGCTCTGGTCCTCGCGGAGGAGCACGAGCCCGACCTGGTCGTCCTGGACGTGATGCTGCCCGACATGAGCGGCTTCACCGTCACGACCAAGCTGCGCGAGGCCGGCCGCCACGTGCCCATCGTCTTCCTCACCGCGCGCGACGCGGTGGACGACCGGGTCAAGGGGCTGACGATCGGCGGCGACGACTACATCACCAAGCCGTTCAGCCTCGAGGAGGTCGTCGCCCGCATCCGCGCCGTCCTGCGTCGCACCCGGCAGGACGAGCCCGAGGACGGCACGATCCGGTTCCACGACCTGGAGCTCAACGAGGACTCGCACGAGGTCCGCCGCGCCGGCAAGGTCATCGACTGCTCCCCCACCGAGTTCAAGCTGCTGCGCTACCTGATCCTCAACCCCAACCGGGTGCTGTCCAAGGCGCAGATCCTCGACCACGTCTGGGACTACGACTTCCGCGGCGAGGCCGGGATCGTCGAGTCCTACATCTCCTACCTGCGCCGCAAGGTCGACTCGATCGAGCCGCCGCTGATCCACACCAAGCGCGGCGTCGGCTACGTCCTGCGGCTGCCTCCCGAGATCTCGTGAGCCATCCAGCCGGACGGGTGTTGCTGCGGCCCCAGACCACCGTGGGCCTCGCGGTCCACCGGTGGCTGCAGCGGATGCCGCTCACCCACCGGCTGGTCCTGATCCTGGTGGTGCTCATGGCCGGTGCGCTGACGCTGACGACGAGCGCGACGACCTGGCTGCTGGAGCGTCAGCTCCTGCAGCGCACCGACCAGGAGCTGCGGCTCAGCGCCGGGGCGCTCGGCGCCAGCGCCCTCGGCGCGATCGCCAACGAGCAGGAGCTCGACAACTTCCCGACCAACTACGCCGTCGTGTTCTTCCCCAACGGGTCCAGCAAACCCATCCCCTTCCAGCCGCAGACCGAGGCGGAGCACCCCGACATCCCTCGCCTCGCGATGGACTCCCCCGAGGTCGTGACCCACCAGATCTTCGAGGTGCGGTCCAAGGACGGCAACCAGCGGTGGCGCGTGATCGCGGACAAGATCGACGGCGACTCCGGGACCTATGCCGTCGCCGTGTCGATGCGCGGGGTGGAGAAGACCACGAGCCAGGTGATGATCTTCTCGCTGCTCATCGGGCTGGCGGCGGTCACGGCGCTGATGATCGCGGGGTGGTTCGCGATCCGTCGCGCCTTCCGCCCGCTGCGCCAGATCGAGGACACCGCCAAGGCCATCGCTGGCGGGGACCTGACCCGGCGCGTGCCGGCCCGGTCCGCGGACGACGAGGTCGGCAGCCTGTCGGACTCCCTCAACGTCATGCTCAGCCACATCGAGCGGTCCTTCCAGCGCGTCGAGGCCAGCGAGACCCGCATGCGGCAGTTCGTGGCCGACGCCTCGCACGAGCTGCGGACACCGTTGGCCGCCGTGCGGGGGTATGCCGAGCTCTACCGCCAGGGCGCGGTGACCCAGCCCGAGCACGTGCGGCAGGTGTTCCAGCGGATCGAGGACGAGTCCACGCGCATGGGCGCCCTGGTCGAGGACCTCCTGTCGCTGGCCCGCCTGGACGAGCAGCGACCCATGGAGTTCACCTCGGTCGACCTCACGGTGGTCCTCGCGGACGCCGCCCAGGACGCCCGCGCCCTGGCGCCGGACCGCGACATCCAGATGGTCGGCCTGCACGGCCCCATCGACGCCAACCCCGTGCGCGGCGACGAGTCCAAGCTGCGGCAGCTCGTGACCAACCTCGTCGGCAACGCGATCAACCACACCCCCGCCGGCACGCCGATCGAGCTGGCCGTCGGCCACGGCGACGGCGACGGCGACGGCGACGGCGACGGGCAGGATGGCGACGCGTGGACCACCATCGAGATCCGCGACCACGGACCGGGGATCGACCCCGAGCTGTCGGACAGGGTGTTCGAACGGTTCTTCCGCAACGACCCGTCCCGTGGCCGCACCGACCATCCTGGTGGCACCGGGCTCGGACTCGCGATCGTGGCCGCCATCACCGGTGCCCACCACGGAGATGTCACGATCGTCCCCACGCCCGGCGGCGGCGCGACCTTCCGGGTCCGCCTCCCCACCGATCCACAGCAACCCCACAGCGACGCACCAGCATCGGCCTAGGTCGATGGACCACCCTTCGAGACCTCAGGCCCCCGAGGAGTCACGATGAACGATCAGCACCAGCCCGGCTCGCCGTCCCCGACGCAGGGCGACCCGCAGCACACGCAGGAGATCCCCCGCCACAGCTCCACCCAGGAGATCCCGCGCGTCGCCGAACCCGGGTCGTCCAACCCCTATGCCGCCCCCGGTCAGCCGGGGGCTTCGGGAGCCGGCGGGCCGGCATACGGCCAGGGTGGTGGCTCGGGCCCGGCGGCACCCCGGCGTCGCCGGTCCGGCTGGTGGCAGGTGCCGACGGCGGCCGTGGCCGCGGCGGCACTGGCGAGCGGGGGGACGTACGCGTTGTTCGCGGGCCGTGACGGGCAGAGCACGACGAGCGTGTCCCGCACGGCGCCCACCACCAACCCGGCCCGCAACACGCAGGCCCCTCTCAACCAGGGTGGCACCAACGCCCCCGACTGGAAGGCCACGGCCCAGGCCGTCTCCCCCAGCGTCGTGTCGATCTCGGTGCAGAGCGGCAGCAGCGGTGGCGAGGGCTCGGGCGTGATCCTCGACGACCAGGGTCACATCGTGACCAACAACCACGTCGTCGGCGAGATCGGGTCGGGCGCCCAGATCGTCGTGACCCTCGACGACCAGCGCGCCTACCAGGCCAAGGTCGTCGGGCTCGACCCGTCGACCGACCTCGCCGTCATCAAGCTGCAGGGCGACGTCAAGGGCCTCAAGCCCATCGCGATCGGCAACTCCGACCAGATCGCCGTGGGCGCGCCCGTCATGGCGGTCGGCAACCCGCTCGGCCTGTCCGGCACCGTGACCACCGGCATCGTCAGCGCCCTCAACCGGCCCGTGTCGACAGACCGGTCCTCGCAGGGGCAGCAGGACGGTGGCCTGTTCGGGCAGCAGGCCGCCGACCCGGTGGTCACCAACGCGATCCAGACCTCGGCCCCCATCAACCCCGGGAACTCCGGCGGTGCCCTGGTCAACGCCGACGGCCAGCTCATCGGGATCAACTCCTCCATCGCCTCGATGGGGTCGTCCACGGGCGGTCAGGCCGGGTCGATCGGCATCGGCTTCGCCATACCGGTCAACGAGGTCAACTCCATCACCGACCAGCTGATCAAGAACGGCAAGGCGCAGCACGCGTTCATGGGCGTCTCGTCCAAGCCGGCCATGGTCAAGGACGGCGGCGGGCAGCGCGTGGCCGCCGTCATCGCCAACGTCGTCTCGGGGTCGCCCGCCGACAAGGCCGGACTCAAGACCCAGGACGCGATCATCGCGATCGACGACGAGCCCGTGACGGGGTCGCTGGCGCTGGTGGCCCAGGTGCGCGAGCGCACGGTCGGCGACACGGCCAAGGTGACCTATCTGCGGGGCGGCGAGCGGCGCGAGGTGCAGATCACGTTCGCCGAGAAGTCCTCCCAGTGACCTACCTCAGGTCGTCAC